>NZ_RZST01000649.1:0-1116 GCF_003997575.1 Mesorhizobium sp. M1A.F.Ca.IN.022.07.1.1 | reverse complement strand
AGGCCAAGCTCCATCGCTTCGGCGCCGACGGCAAGGCGCTGGCGCAGTGAGGCTCAAAGGCAAATCGGCGCTGATCACCGGATCGGCGCGCGGCATCGGCAGGGCCTTCGCCGAAGCCTATGTTCGCGAAGGCGCCAGGGTGGCGATTGCCGACATCAATCTCGAAGCGGCGGAAGCGACGGCAAAGGATATCGGCTCTGCCGCTTACGCGATCCGGCTCGACGTCACCGACCAGTCCTCGATCGAGGCCAGCGTGAAAGCCGTCGAAGCGAACGCCGGCGGCCTCGACATCCTGATCAACAATGCCGCCTTGTTCGACCTTGCGCCCATCGTCGAGATCAGCCGCGCGAGCTACGACAAGCTCTTCTCCGTCAATGTCGCCGGCACGCTGTTCATGCTGCAGGCGGCGGCCCGCTCGATGATCGCTGCTGGCCGGGGCGGCAAGATCATCAACATGGCGAGCCAAGCCGGGCGCCGCGGCGAGCCCCTGGTCGCGGTCTATTGCGCCACCAAGGCCGCCGTCATCTCGCTTACCCAGTCGGCCGGACTCGACCTGATCAAGCACCGCATCAACGTCAACGCCATCGCACCGGGCGTCGTCGACGGCGAGCATTGGGATCACGTCGATTCGCTGTTCGCCAAATATGAGAACCGGCCGAAGGGCGAGAAGAAGAGGCTCGTCGGCGAAAGCGTGCCCTATGGCCGCATGGGTCGAGCCGAAGATCTGACTGGCATGGCGGTTTTCCTCGCCAGTGACGAAGCCGAATACATTGTCGCCCAAACCTACAACGTCGATGGCGGTCAATGGATGAGTTGAGGGGGAAGCGCGCCTCTCTTCCTCCGGGGAGGACGCGTCGCGGGGCAGGTGAGGGGCGCATACCGGCAAACGGACGCTGCCCCTCACCGCTCGCCCCAAGCGGGTGAATTGGGGGTTGGATTGTCGGGCTGCATATCGGCCAAAGGGTAAGTAAGATGACCGTGAAACTCTCTTTCTCGAACCTCGCCAAGCTTCCGTCGAAGGTTTCCGGTCCGAAATACGATCGCGCCGCGCTGAAGGCCGGCATCGTGCATTTCGGCGTCGGCAACTTCCACCGCTCGCACCAGGCTGTCTATCTC
>NZ_RZST01000648.1:0-1116 GCF_003997575.1 Mesorhizobium sp. M1A.F.Ca.IN.022.07.1.1 | reverse complement strand
GCCTGGCGCACATCATCGGCACCAGCGTCAACGAGACGATGGCCGAAATGACGATGGCGATCGCAAGCGTGATGGCGAATTCGTGGAACAGGCGGCCGACGACGTCGCCCATGAACAGAAGCGGGATCAGCACCGCGATCAGCGAGACGGTGAGCGAGATGATGGTGAAGCCGATCTGGGCCGAGCCTTCGAGCGCGGCGGTGACCGGATCGTCGCCATGCTCGATGAAACGCGAGATGTTTTCGATCATGACGATGGCGTCGTCGATGACGAAGCCGGAGGCGATGGTCAGCGCCATCAGCGACAGATTGTCGAGGCTGAAGCCCCAAAGATACATGACCGCGAACGTGCCGATCAGCGACAGCGGCACCGACAGGCTCGGAATGATCGTCGCCGGAATGTTGCGCAGGAACAGGAAGGTGACGAGCACGACCAGAAGCGCCGCCGTCGCCAGCTCGAACTCGACGTCATGGACTGAGGCCCGGATGGTGGTCGTGCGGTCGGTCAGCGGCTCGACGGTGACCGCCGCCGGCAAGCCGGCGCGAAGCTGCGGCAGCAGCGCCTTCACCGAGTCGACGACGCGGATGACATTGGCTCCGGGCTGGCGCTGGATGTTGAGCAGGATCGCCGGCGAGCGGTTTTTCCAAGCGCCCAGCTTCGAGTTCTCCGGCCCCTCTATGATATCGGAGACCTCGCCCAGCCTGACCGGCGCGCCGTTGCGGTAAGCGACGACCATATCCGCATAGGTCTTGGGGTCGCTGATCTGGTCGTTGGCGTTGATGGTGTAGGAACGCGCCGGCCCGTCGAAGCTGCCTTTCGGCGTGTTGACGTTGAGCGCGCCGATGGTGGTGCGCAGATCGTCGATGTTGAGCCCCATGGCGGCCAGCGCCTTGAGCTTTACGCGGATTCGCACGGCCGGCCGCTCGCCGCCGGAGATGCTGACCAGCCCGACGCCCGGAAGCTGCGAGATCTTTTGCGCCAGCCGCGTCTCGGCATAGTTCTCGACTTCGGTCAGCGGCAGCGTCTTCGAGGTGATCGCCAGCGTCAGGATCGGCGCATCGGCCGGCCACCTTCTGCCCGCCGACCTGCCGGCGCCGCCGATCTACGCCAAGGTGA
>NZ_RZST01000647.1:0-1122 GCF_003997575.1 Mesorhizobium sp. M1A.F.Ca.IN.022.07.1.1 | reverse complement strand
GCTCAAGGCCGCCAATGCCGCGGGCTTCACGGATCCGAAGCCGATCCAGGTGCAGGCGATCCCGCCGCAGCTCGAAGGCCGTGACATATTCGGCATTGCTCAGACCGGTTCGGGCAAGACGGCGGCTTTCGCGCTGCCGATCCTGTCGAAGATCATCGGGCTCGGCACGAAGCGCCGGCCAAAGACGGCGCGCGCGCTGATCCTGGCGCCGACACGCGAGCTAGCGGTACAGATCGAGGACACCATCAAGCTGCTCGCCAAGGGCGCGCACATCTCGACCGCGCTCGTGCTCGGCGGCGTCTCCCGCTACAGCCAGGTGAAGAAGATCGCACCCGGCGTCGATATCCTGATCGCCACGCCCGGCCGGCTGACCGACCTGGTGCGGGAAGGCGACCTCATCCTTGCCGATACCAAATGGCTGGTGCTCGATGAGGGCGACCGCATGCTCGACATGGGCTTCATCAACGACGTCAAGCGCATCGCCAAGGCGACCGCGCCGAACCGCCAGACCGCGCTGTTCTCGGCCACCATGCCGAACGAGATCGCGGAACTCGCCAAGGACTTGCTGAAGGACGCCGTCCGCATCGAAGTCTCCCCGCAGAGCACGACGGCGGCCGAGATCGTGCAAAGCGTGGTGCTTGCCCGCACCAAGCAGAAGCGCCAAGTGCTGTCCAAGATGCTGGCCGACGAGGCGATGCGCTCGGTCATCGTGTTCTCGCGCACCAAGCATGGCGCCGACCGCGTCACCAAGGACCTTGCCCGCGACGGCTTCGATGCCGCAGTGATCCACGGCAACAAGTCGCAGAACGCGCGTCAGAAGGCGCTCAACGATTTCCGCGACGGCTCGGTGCGTATTTTGGTGGCGACCGATATCGCCGCGCGCGGCATCGACGTCCCAGGCATCAGCCATGTCGTGAATTTCGACTTGCCGGACGAAGCGGAGAGCTATGTCCACCGTATCGGCCGTACCGGCCGCAACGGCAGGGACGGCATCGCGATCACGCTTTGCGATCCATCGGAGAACGGCAAGCTGCGGCAGGTCGAGCGCATCATCCGCATGAAGCTTCCGGTCATTGCCGATCATCTCGGCAGTCCCGACCCGCAGCGCGATCCGAAGGAAAG
>NZ_RZST01000646.1:0-1137 GCF_003997575.1 Mesorhizobium sp. M1A.F.Ca.IN.022.07.1.1 | reverse complement strand
CGTAGGTGTAATAGATCGCTCCGCCGTCGTCGTTGCCGTTGATCTCGCCTTCAAACACCTCGCCGTCGTTGGTGCCGAAATACAGGCGGCTGTCGTGAAGTTCGATGCAGCGGGTTGCCCATCCCACGAACTTGCACCAGGCACCGGTTTCGAGGTTGGCGACGAACGACCACGCCTCTTGTCCCTCCGCCGCGATCGGCAGGGAGACGATGGCATAGTTCAGGTCAGGCCACTTGATCACCTCCCAGGGCAGCGACAGCCGGCGGGCAGCCTCGCGCTTCCAGTCGGGCTCGATGTTGCGCGAAATGGCTGCAAGCGACAGCGCTGCGGCATCCTTGTTGATGGCAGCCGAGATAGGAACCATGCCTTCCTTGGTGGCAACGATCAGGTCGCCACCAGCCCGCATCGTCGCGCGCTTTCCCATCGGCGCCGTGAGGTCGTAGCGGCCGACCAGGTTCCACTCCGCCGCCGTCGAGCCGGCCGGGTTGCTGCCTTCGTAAATCGCGGCCTCGCCCTCTGTTGTGACGAACACGCACTTTTCGTCGATACCGTCGCCGGCATCGAGCGACCACGTGCCGCCGAACAGCAGCGAGCCGCCACGCTGGAAAACGCCGGAAAGGTTGATGGTGCCGAGCGCGCCCGTGACGGAATCGACCGGGAGATAGCTGGCCTTCATCGTGCCGCCTTGGATGAAGAACAGGCGGTTTCGATAAAGCCATACGTGAGATAGCGCCGAGGTAGCGACACCGGTAATGGCGGCCGACACCTGCACCACGCCGCCAGGAATATTCGCCGTGGCCGAGCCGCCCGCGCCGCCCGTGATGATTTCGTTGTCAACGAAGGTTCCCGTGATCGACTGGATCATCAGCGAGCCGGTCGAGCCGTTGTCGACATTCTTGACGATGGTCGCGACCGCGCCGCTGGTGCCGCCCGTCACGGTGCCGCCGCTGGTGAAATTGACCGTCTGCGCGTCGAAGTTCAGTCGATAGGTGGCTAGGCTGTTGACCGCCGTCCAGTCGAACGTCGTGCTGTAAAGCTGAAGGAAGTCGGTGCCGTTGACAGCGACCACGAACGAGCCGCCCGAGGTCGTGAAATTCACGTAGGAGTAATAGCCCGAGGTCTGGCCGGTGACGGATG
>NZ_RZST01000645.1:0-1142 GCF_003997575.1 Mesorhizobium sp. M1A.F.Ca.IN.022.07.1.1 | reverse complement strand
ATATCTCCGATAGCGCCGGCGCCCAGGCGATCGTGGATGCCATTCGCAAGCGCTGGCCCTGGGTGAAACATCTGTTCGCCGATGGTGCCTATGACCGCTCATGGACAAGGCCGCCTATCTGGACTTCGTGATCGAGATCATCCGTCGATCTGATGACCGGAAGGGCTTCGAAGTCTTGCCACGACGCTAGGTCGCTGAGCGGACCTTCGGCTGGATGACCAGATGGCGCCGCCTCGTGCGCGACTACGAGCAGCGCATCGACGTCTCTCGCGCCATGATCCTCGTCGCAATGGGCGCAAACCTCATCCGCAGAAACGCTCATCCTTGAATTTCAAAACGGAATCTTATGTTTCGGAATGTTGCGTCGCATAGATGGAAGGTGGTTGCGCTGCTTCACAAACTCGCGGCACTTGGAGATTTCTCGACGGAGACGTCAACGGCACCTCGGCTCAATTTACCAGCCGAATATCTTCCGTTTGGGATTTCACTCTTCACGAACTTGTGGATTGTCGGCTCGCCTACCTAGATGATGGGTGCAGCCGAAGCCGAGCCCTCGACGCCGGTCAAACGATCTTCGCGCAGAGCGTTTGGCGCGCGGAGCGATGGATGCTAAATCAGCGACCATTGCTGGTCTCAACCCAGCGGCTGCTCGTGAGCAGGAAGGGGCGAGCTTTGTCGGATTCTGTTGCCAAAACGCCTGTATCCGGTGGCGGGGTCGAGCGGAGCTACCTACCGGGACATCAGCTTCTGGCGCTGATGTTCGACCAGGCTCCAGGCTTCATGGCGCTGTTCAGCGAGCCGGGCCACATTTTCCAGTTGACCAATGCCGCTTACCAACGCCTAGTCGGCGAGCGGCCGGTTATCGGCAAATCGGTTCGGGAGGCGTTGCCGGAGCTTGAAGGCCAAGGCTTCTTCGAACGGCTCGACCGCGTCTGCGAAACCGGCGAGCCTTATGTCGGCCGAGGCGTCAAGGTCGTCTACCGCAACGTCGAAACGGGTGCCGCGGAGGAGCGCATACTCGACTTCGTCTATCAGCCGATCAGGGCGAACGACGGCCAGATCACGGCCATATTCGTCCAGGGCACTGACGTCAGCGATCTGTCCTTCGCCAACGCCTCGCTGCAGTTGCGCGAGGACCACCT
>NZ_RZST01000644.1:0-1151 GCF_003997575.1 Mesorhizobium sp. M1A.F.Ca.IN.022.07.1.1 | reverse complement strand
GGCGCACATAGCGCAGCGCCTGCTTGACCACCGCCGCGCCCTGGTCGCCCTCGACGATGAAAACGAGGTTCAGATTGCCGTCGCCGACCTCGCGTACTTTCCAGTGGCCGGCGTCCTTGCCAATGCGCTCGGTAAGCGCCGTGGTCTCGCCGAGCCGCTGCGGCAGCGTCTCCACCGACAATGCTTCGAACTTCCCGGTCATCCTCTCCCTCCTGCGCGTGGTGTCCCACGATAACGGAGCCACGGCGGCCGGGCCAAGCTAGGGAGGGCTCTGGCAATTGTCAATCGTGTTGACAATTGCCGAGTGAGCCCATAGCGTCATGGATCAGGGAGGAACGAATGGGCGCAGATGCCGTGTTCCGTGTGGACGGCCTGAGGAAATCCTTCGGCCAGAACGAGGTGCTTGGCGGCATCGCGCTGGATCTCTACGCGGGCGAGGTCACCGTGCTGATGGGCGCCAACGGCGCCGGCAAATCCACCCTGGTCAAGATCGTTAGCGGCGTCTGCGCGCGCGGCGGCGGCACGATGCGGCTCGCCGGCCAGGCCTTCGATCCCGGCTCGCCGGCAGAAGCGATCCGCGCCGGCGTCGTCACCGTTCATCAGAACATCAATGACGGCGTTGTCGCCGATCTCGACGTCGCCACCAACCTGACCCTCGACCGGCTGAGCGGCAAGGGTGCATCGCTGCTGTTCAAGCCCGCCAATGTCCGCGTCGAAGCCAGGGCCGTAGCCGACCGCATGGGGCTTACGCTCGATCTTAAGGCACGCGTCGCGGACCTCTCGCTCGCCGATCGTCAGATGGTCGCAATTGCCCGCGCCATGGCGCACCAGCCGAAAGTGCTGATCCTCGACGAGCCGACCTCCTCGCTGTCGAGCGCCGAGGCCGACCGGCTGTTTGCGCTGATCGACAGGCTGCGCGGGCAGGGTGTCGCGATCCTCTATATCTCGCATCGCATGTCCGACATCAGGCGCTTGGCAGACCGCATCGTCTCGATCCGTGACGGCGTCGTCTCCGGCGTGTTCGACCGGAAGCCGCTCGACTATGAGGGCGCGGTCAATGCCATGCTCGGCCGCAAGATCCTGCTCGACCGGGTCATTGCCAGAAGCTCGGCGCGCGCGGTCTTCACCGCCCAAGGCCTGCAGCTGGCGCC
>NZ_RZST01000643.1:0-1155 GCF_003997575.1 Mesorhizobium sp. M1A.F.Ca.IN.022.07.1.1 | reverse complement strand
GCAGCGACCTGCAGTTCTCCGGCGTCAGCCTGCGCAGGCTGACGCCGGAGAACTGCAGGTCGCTGCTGTTCGACGACGTGCTGTGGGTGAAACGTGCGCGCCAGGAGCATGACATTTTCGTCGATGCCTTGCGCGAGCGCGGCTCGATGGTTCACTCGTTTGGCGAGCTCCTCACGGAGACCATGGGCATCGGCAAGGCGCGCGACTGGCTTCTTGATCGCCGCGTGCACGTCGGCGTCGTTGGCTTGGACATGGTCGACGAGATGCGGGGATGGCTGAACGAGATGCCGGCCGACGTACTGGCAAGCTGTCTCGTCGGCGGCATTGCTCGCGCCGAGCTACCGTTCGAACCCAAGGGACTGACCGGAAGGACGCTCGCGCCGCAGGACTTCGTGCTGCCGCCGCTGCCTAACCAACTCTTTACCCGCGACAGCTCCTGCTGGATCTACCGCTCGGTTTCAGTCAACGCCATGTATTGGCCTGCCAGGCGACCTGAAGCGGCCAATGTCGAGGCTGTCTATCGTTTCCACCCACGGTTTCGCGACAGCGGCATTCCATTCGTGTCTCCGGGAGCCGGAACAGGCGTCAGCCTAGAAGGCGGAGACGTCATGCCCGTTGGCGGGGGCGTGGTTCTCGTCGGCATGGGCGAACGCACCACGCCGCAGGCGGTGGGTGACCTAGCCCGCAGTCTGTTCGCCGCCGGGGAGGCCACACGCGTGATCGCGGCGCTGATGCCGCGCGACCGCTCCTTCATGCATCTCGACACCGTCTTCACCTTCTGCGACCGGGACCTCGCCACCATGTATCCGCCCGTGGTCGAAAGGCTGCGCAGCTTCTCGATCCGGCCCGGAGACAACGATGCGGCGGTTGAGGTCAGGGAAGAAAATGCTCCCTTCATCACCGTCGTCGCGGAAGCCCTCGGACTGAAATCGCTACGGATCATCGCCACCGGCGGCGACCGCTACGAGGCTGAGCGCGAGCAATGGGACGACGGCAACAACGTCGTCGCCATCGAGCCGGGTGTCGTCATCGGCTACGATCGCAACGTCTACACCAACACGCTTCTGCGCCGCGCGGGGATCGAGGTGATCACGGTCGAGGGCGCCGAACTCAGCCGCGGCCGCGGCGGTGGTCATTGCATGACCTGCCCGATTG
>NZ_RZST01000642.1:0-1164 GCF_003997575.1 Mesorhizobium sp. M1A.F.Ca.IN.022.07.1.1 | reverse complement strand
ATACCAAGGGTCATGAAGCTCGACCGACGTGAGCCCACTCTCGCATTCCGATTGATTCGATTGTTTCGGGTTGGGCGATGAGCTTCTGCCAAGCCTCGCAGGCGGCGTCGATGATGGCGTCGTGGCCATCGAAGACGCGGTTGGAGAGCCAGTTGGCGCGCAGATATTGCCATACGTTCTCGACCGGGTTGAGTTCTGGGGCTCGCGACGGCAGCAGCACCGGCGTGATGTTTTTCGGCACCTTCAGCTTGGCGGTCGTGTGCCAGCCTGCCCGGTCGAGCAGCAGCACGGCGTGCGCGCCGCGCGCCACATGGCGGCTGATCTCGTCGAGGTGAAGCTGCATGGCTGCGGTGTCGGCAAACGGCAGCGCCATGGCTGCTCCCTTGCCGCGCGCCGGGCAGATGGCGCCGAACAGGTATGCGCTTTGATAGCGCTGGTCGGCGGGCTGTTTAGGCCGCGTGCCACGGCGCGCCCATTGCCGCACGACACCGTTCTTCTGGCCAATTCTGGCTTCATCTTGAAACCACACCTCGATGGGCTTGCCCTTCGGCAGATCGGCGAGGTGGGCGTCTAGCGTGCGCGGAAAGTTTTTTTGAACTCTTCCACGATCCAGGCATCCTGCGCCGGATGGCGCGGTCGCGCGCTCACGTGCGAGAAGCCGAGTTCCTTCAGCAGCTTGCCCACGTAGCGCTCGTGATAGGCGACGCCGAAACGATCCGCGATGACGCGCTGCAGATCGATGCGCCGCCAGCGCACCACGCCGTCAACCGCCAGGTCCGGTCCCGTCTCGACGATTTGCGCGAGTTCGGCCTTCTGTTCCGGCGACAGGCGCGGCGTGGGTCCGCCATACCAGGCATCCTTCAGTCCGTCGGGGCCATCCTCGTTGAAGCGATGCACCCAGTCCCGCAGCGTCTGGCGGTCCATGCCGCCGATCCGTGCAGCATCTTCCCGGCTCATCCCGTCCATGATCCCAGCCAGCGACAACAAGCGCCTGCTCTGGTTGACCTCCTTCGCCGCCTTCGCCAGTCGCCGAAGCGCCACAGCCGAATAGTCCGTCCGCATCTTCACCGCTGATCCCATCGCCCGAATCCTCCTCGCAACAAGGAATCACGGATCAGTCGAGGCGGGAACCCCTAGAGAGTCAGCCCTCAGAGCCTTTGGTAT
>NZ_RZST01000641.1:0-1167 GCF_003997575.1 Mesorhizobium sp. M1A.F.Ca.IN.022.07.1.1 | reverse complement strand
ACCTCAATCACGGCGCCGACGACATCCTGACCAAGGGCAACAACGGCGACCAGTAGGCCGCAGCTTCGGCTTCAATTTTCGGTAGGTTCCGTCGGCGCCGTGATTGAGGTCGGGTGCAGTTTCGGCGCCTGATTCTCGCCGGGGCAGTCGTCCTGGATCTTCGTCCAGGAAGTGTTGTTGAGAACCATGTCGCAGCGGGCGAGGTGACTTTCGCCGGCAATCGTCAGGCAGGCCGTCTCACCGATCTTGAACGATTTGCCGTTGGCAAGACACTCCGGCGCCGCGAGCGCCGGCGCGGCAAACGCCAGCGCAAGGCCGACCGGGCAAAGAACAAATCGGATCGCCATCGAACCCCCGCAACAATCCAGCATCAAACGCGCGATTTGTGGCGACATCAGGGTTCGGCAAGAGCCCGCAAGCAGCGCCTTCAGGCCGGCTGCAAGCGCAGATCGATGGCCACCGGCACGTGGTCGGAAGGTTTTTCCCAGGCGCGGACGTGCTTTTCCACCGAGGCCGACGAGAAGCGGTTGGCGGCTTCGGGAGACAGCAATAGATGGTCGATGCGGATGCCGTTGTTCTTCTGCCAGGCCCCGGCCTGATAGTCCCAGAAAGTATAGACATCGGGCGAATCGGTCACGGCGCGCACGGCTTCCGTGAACCCGAGATTCTTCAGGCGCCGGAAGGCCTGCCGCGTCTGAGGCTGGAATAGCGCGTCACTACGCCAGTTTTCGGGGAACCTGGCGTCGGCGGGCTCGGGGATGACGTTGTAGTCCCCGGCCAGCACCAGCGCTTCCTCGAGCCTCAGCCGCTCTTCCGCCCAGCGCTCTAGCCTCGCCATCCATGACAGCTTGTAGGAAAACTTCCGCTCGTCCTCGACTGGGTTGCCGTTTGGCAGATAGAGGGAGGCGACCCGCAGCGCGCCCTTATCGGTCGAGAAGACGCCTTCGATGAAGCGCGCGTGGTCGTCGGCATCGTCGCCAGGCAAACCGCGATTGACCTCGTCGAAGGGCAGCTTCGACAGGAGAGCGACGCCGTTGAAGCTCTTCTGCCCGTTGGTCTCGACATTATAGCCCAGCGCCTCGATCTCGGCGCGCGGGAACTGGTCGTCGACCGTCTTGATCTCCTGCAGGCACACGATGTCCGGCGCGCTCTCGGTCAGCCAGTGGG
>NZ_RZST01000640.1:0-1173 GCF_003997575.1 Mesorhizobium sp. M1A.F.Ca.IN.022.07.1.1 | reverse complement strand
CATGTGCATCGTGCCGTGACTGGGGCGGAAATTGCCGGCGATCATCTTGACCAGCGTCGACTTGCCGGCGCCGTTGTCGCCCATCAGGCCGACGACCTGGCCGGCCTCGAGCGTGAACGAGACGTCGTTCACCGCCTGGATGGCGCCGAAATGCTTCGAGATGTTGGCGAGTTCGAGAACCGACACCAGCCTTAAGCCTCCCCGTTTTCGTCCCTCGACTGCCTTGCCATAATTGCCGGCGCCGCAGGGGCCTCGCGCCTCCAACTCCTCCCGAGCAGGTGCGATAGACTCATTTAGGCAAATGCGGCCATGGGCGTCAATCAATTGTCGGGCGATTAATTTCGAGTCCCGTCGAAAAATCGGTTTTGTAGGACAAATTGGAATTGACGTTGGCGGCGAGGCGTTATTAGCTAGCATTGGAGGAAGAATTTTTCCGTCGCGGAATCGTTGCTCGAGGTGAAGCGATGGGCAAGATTCAGGATTCGGCCGGCGCCCATTCGAGCTGGACGGATCGGCAAATGCTTATCGGCCCGGCTTGAGACACGAACCTTCCAGGTTATTCGCGTGTTGCTTGCATCCGGGCCGGTCGGTGTGGCGGGCACGTCGTGTCCGTCTGTTTTCAAGGGAGGACTGATATGAGGAAATCACTTTTGCTCGCCGCCGTCGCCGCCATGGCGCTGGGCGCCGGGCCGGCTTTGGCTAAGAAACAGCTCGTGATTGTCGTAAAGGGCCTCGACAACCCGTTCTTCGAAGCCATCCATCAGGGCTGCGAGAAGTGGAACAAGGAGAACGCCAGCTCCGAATATGAATGCTTCTACACCGGCCCGGCATCGACCTCGGACGAGGCCGGCGAAGCCCAGATCGTGCAGGACATGCTGAGCAAGCCGGACACGGCCGCGATGGCGATCTCGCCGTCCAACGCGCCGCTGATCGCGCAGACGATCAAGAGCGCCAATCCGTCGATCCCGATCATGACGGTCGATGCCGATCTTGCCAAGGAAGACGCCGCGCTTCGCAAGACCTATCTCGGCACCGACAACTATCTGATGGGCAAGCGAATCGGCGAATACATCAAGAAGGCCAAGCCGAATGGCGGCACGATCTGCACGATCGAGGGCAATCCGGCCGCCGACAACATCCTGCGCCGCGCGCAGGGCATGCGCGATGCGCTGT
>NZ_RZST01000063.1:0-21079 GCF_003997575.1 Mesorhizobium sp. M1A.F.Ca.IN.022.07.1.1 | reverse complement strand
GACTTGATGAAGCCGAACATGGCGCCGAAGATGAAGGTGCTGGCAAAGGCATAGCAAAGCGCGATGCGGTTGGTGAGCACGATGCGGAAGCCGCCGACGACGGCGTTGACGGTTAAGGGCCGCCGGTATTCCGGATGCAGCGTCTCCGGCAAGCGCAACAGCGACCATGCCGACACGATGAGCGCGCCGACGGCCATGGTGACGAAGATCCAGTGCCAGGTGGCGAAAAGCATGATGAACTGGCCGACGCCGGGCGCGACGACCGGTATCGCCATGAACACCATGAAGATCAGAGACATGACCTCGGCCATGCGGCGGCCCTCGAAGGTGTCGCGCACGATGGAGACAGCGATGACGCGGGTGGCCGCCGCGCCGATGCCTTGCACGACACGGCAGGCGAGCAGGGTGGCAAAGGTCGGAGCAACAGCAGCGGCCGCTACCGCCGCCACATAGATGATCAGGCCGGCGACCAGCGGCGCACGGCGGCCGAAACGATCGGAAACCGGACCGAAGAAGAGCTGACCGGTGCCGAAGCCAAGAATGTAGGCTGTGATCACATACTGGCGGTGGTTTTCATTCTCGACGCCGAGCGAGGCGCCGATCTGCTGCAGTGCCGGCAGCATGATGTCGATGGCGAGCGAATTGAGCGCCATCAGCGCCGCGCAGAGCGCAATGAATTCCCAGCGCGGAATGGGCAAGCTTTTTGCCGACTGCTGCGCTAGTGCCTGATTGTCCACGGCAAAATCCGATCAATCAAACGAACACGCGCCGGTCGACCGGCGCATCAATTCGTCTCGTTCTCGAGTTCGAAAGCCAAAGTGCCGAGGTGGGGCGGCCCCGGATGTCACGGCGCAGCCGGCTGGGCCGGCCAGCGCGAGCTCAAATCAGGCGGCGCCTTTGACGCTGACGCCTTTTTCGACCAGGAAATCCTGCAGCTCGCCGGCCTGGAACATCTCGCGCACGATGTCGCAACCGCCGACGAACTCGCCCTTGACGTAGAGCTGCGGAATGGTCGGCCAGTTGGAATAGTCCTTGATGCCCTGGCGCAGCTCGGCCGAGGTCAGCACGTTCACGCCTTTGTAGTCGACCCCGACATAGTCGAGGATCTGCACCACCTGGCCGGAGAACCCGCACTGCGGGAAGCCGGGGGTGCCCTTCATGAAGAGCACGACGTCGTTGCTCTTCACTTCGCTGTCGATGTAGTCGTTGATGCCGCTCATGGGGAATCCTTTCACGCCTGTGGGAGTCAGGCTCGAAGCATGTCCATCAAATAAACCCATAGGTTGGCTGAAACAAGACGTTAGCCGCGACGCACCCGAAATGGCGCAAAGCTTTGGTCCGCCATTGGGCCAAATCCGCCAGCCGGAACTCTTCCCACAAGCGGGCCGGCAGGCCGGTTCTCTTGTCCCGGTGTGCCGCTGCCCGGTTTCCCAGGTGCGCACGCGCCAGAATTATAGCTATAGCTAAATCTTGAAGCATGCGCTATCCTTGCCAGTGCCTTGGAGGAACGCGGATATGCGCGAAACGAAATCGCTGCTGGAACAAAAGCTCGATCGAAGGCTGCTTCTGGCCGGTGGCCTGGCGGCCGGCGGCACGGCGGTGATGGCGACCGCGGCGCGCGGGCAGACCGACCACGCCGGTCACGGAACGCCAGGGGCGGCCGAACCGCAGCCGGCGCACCTGTCCGCGCATGGGGCGATGATCACCGTCGGCGAGGTCGATGATAGCCGCAACGGATTCGATCCGGTGAAGCTGCTGAGCGACTGGGAGACCGGGACGGTGTCGACGCTGCCGGACGGGCGGACACTGCGCAGCTTCGAGGTCACGGCCGAGGACAAGGAGATCGAGATCGCGCCCGGCATCCTGTTCCCCGCCTGGACCTATAATGGCCGCGTGCCGGGGCCGTCGCTGCGGGCGACCGAAGGCGATCGCTTGAAGATCGTCTTCCGCAACAACGGCTCGCATCCGCATTCCATGCATTTCCACGGCATTCACGCAGCCCGGATGGACGGCGTTCCCGGCGCCGGTCTGATCGGGCCGGGCGAGGAGTTCGTCTACGAGTTCGATGCCAGGCCGTTCGGCTGCCACCTCTATCATTGCCATGCGCTGCCGCTGAAGCGGCACATCCAGAAAGGTATGTACGGCGCCTTCATCATCGATCCCGATCCCGCCAGGCATCCGGAGCACGAGGCGGTCGCCCGCTCGCGCCTGCTCGGCACGCCGGAGAATGCCGGCTGGCAGGAATTCGTAATGGTGATGAACGCCTTCGACACCAATTTCGACAACGAGAACGAGGTCTATGCCGTCAACACCGTCGCCCATGCCTACGCGAAGAAGCCGATACGGGTGCTGAAGGACAAGCCTGTCCGGATCTATCTCGTGAACGTGGTCGAGTTCGACCCGATCAACTCCTTCCATCTGCATGCCAATTTCTTCGACTACTACAATCAGGGCACGACGCTGACGCCGACACTCAGGACCGTCGATCTGATCACCCAGTGCCAGGCCGAGCGCGGTATCCTCGAGTTCCATTTCAGGGAGCACGAGCCAGGCCTCTACATGTTCCATCCCCACCAGTCGGAGTTTACCGAACTCGGCTGGTCGGGCATGTTCGACGTCGTGGAGGCCTTGTCGTGACCGATGTCAGTAGCACCTCCCGGGATACACAGGCCGGTCGGCCGCGCTGGCTCTCTCTGCTCTGGATAGTACTGCCGCTCGCCGTACTCGGGCTCGCGGTTGCGTGGATGGTCTCTTCCGACCCGTTGGCCAGCTTTCGCAACGGCGCGCCGCCGGTCGAGAACCTGACCTTCGAGCGGACAATTATCGGAAACGACGGCATTCGAATCCTCGTGCGGGCCGGTGGGTCGGAACCGATGACGATCGCACAGGTCCAGGTCGACGACGCTTACTGGCAGTTCACGCAGGATCCGCCGGGGCCGATCCCGCGCGGCGCAACGGCATGGATCAGCCTGCCATACCCCTGGGTGCTGGGGGAGGCGCATGCGATCAATGTCGTAACCAGTACCGGGACAACATTCGGGCACGATATCGCCGTCGCCGTACCCACACCGACGCGCAGTTCACCTAGCTTTGCCGCGCAAGCGGTGCTGGGCGGCTTTGTCGGCATCCTGCCCGTGGCGATCGGCCTGATGTTCTATCCGGCACTACGCGGGGTCGGGCGGAACGGCATGGACTTTCTCCTGTCGATGACCGTCGGTCTGCTCGCCTTCCTTTTCGTCGACACGCTCGAGGACGCGTTCGAACTGGCCGGCGAAGCAGCCGCCCTGTTCCAGGGGTCGACCATGATCGTACTCGCAGCCACCGCCAGTTTCCTTCTGCTCATGGCGGCAGGCCGGCGCAGCGGGACACCGACCGGGCTGGCGCTTGCCACCTTCATCGCACTCGGCATCGGCCTGCACAATCTCGGCGAAGGGCTGGCGATCGGCGCCGCCTTCGTCTCGGGCGCAGCCGGGCTCGGCACGTTCCTGGTGCTTGGCTTCACCTTGCACAACATCACCGAAGGCATCGCCATCGCCGCCCCGATCCTGAAGCAGCGACCGCCGCTCAGGACCTTCGCCATGTTGACGCTGCTCGCGGGAGGTCCAGCCGTCGTCGGCCTATGGATCGGCAGCCTCGCCTATGCGCCACAATGGTCGGCGCTGGCGCTGGCGATCGGCGCCGGAGCGATCCTGCAAGTGATCGTCGAGATGGTTTCGCTGCAGCTTCGCCAGCGCCCCGATGGCTCGCGCGCCTTGCTCGCACCGGCTGCGATGGCCGGGCTGACAGCCGGGGTCGGCTTCATGTACCTCACGGCGATGCTGGTAAAGATCTGAACAACCGCGGCGTCAACACTCAGTCCGGAACGCTGGTCTGCAGGGCGAGCGCATGCAGCACGCCGCCCATATTGCCTTTCAGCGCGTCATAGACCATCTGGTGCTGCTGGACGCGGCTTTTGCCGCGGAAGCTCTCGGCCACCACTTCGGCAGCGTAGTGGTCGCCGTCACCAGCCAGATCGCGAATTGTCACCTTGGCGTCCGGAATGCCTTCCTTGATCAGTCGTTCGATGTCGTGCGCATCCATTGCCATGGCAGAAATCCTGTTTTCGAGCGGGCGCAGCCCGTGCGATGAGAGTCGGGGATAAGCGTAGAGCCTTTCCGGTCCGGATTGAAGCGGTTCCATCCGTGACCGAGGCTTCACGGGACATTCCGATCCGGCTGAGCCGCGTCGCCGGCGGACACATCCTCGCGCGTCGAGTAGGCGCGACCGAGGCTGAAGGTCAGCCGTAGAGCGGCACGTTTATCGCGATACCGACCATCGGCAAGTAGCTCGTCCACTGCCAGACCGGGGAGAAAAACGGCCGGCCGTAGCCATCGCACATAAGCGAAGAACCATACGCCCAAAGCGCTCCGATGGCGGTTGCAATGGCGAAGAGCTTGACGCAAGTGACGATATGCCTTGCCCGAGCCGGCTCCGGCAAAAGGCGCTGCCACAGCACCAGGCACAAAACAGGAATGGCGTAGACGAGGTCCTGAGCGGCCAGCAACGGGATTGCGCCGTTCGCCGCAGCAAGGAACTCGGCTCGCGTTTCGAGCCTTGGACAGACCTCGCTCGAGGTCGTCGACAGCAGCAGAAAGACGAACGGGCCGAGGAACCAGAAAAAGAACAGCGACGGCCAGAAAACCGCTGCAAGCAGCGCCCGGACCGCCAGCCTGGTCAAATGGCCTGATCCATGAAGCGCGGGAACCAGCCCTCATGGGCGGCGGTCAATTCGCTGACCGGAACGGCACGCGCCTCGCCGAGCTTCAGCATGTCGCCACCGGTCGTGCCGATCCACGGCGCGAAGATGCCGAGCTTGCCCTGCTCCGCGCGGATCCTGTCCCATTCGCCGCTTTGCGGGTCGATCGACAAGGTCAGGAGATAACGTCCTTGGTCCTCGCCGAACCAGACCGGGATCGGATCGGTCCCGGTGAGACCGGGAATGGTGGCGCCGATGCCGGATGCCATCGCCATTTCGGCCAGCGCCACGGCAAGGCCGCCGTCGGAGACATCGTGCGCGGCAGTCACGATGCCGGAAGCGATCAGCGCGCGCACATGGTCGCCGACGCGCTTTTCATGTTCGAGGTCGACGGGCGGCGGCGAACCGTCGGCGCGGCCGTGGATGTCGCGCATATAGACCGACTGGCCGAGATGGCTGCCCCATGTCGGCGGCGCGCCGACCAGCACGATCATCTGGCCCTCGGCGGCAAAGCCGATGCGGGCCATCTTCGACCAATCGGCGATCAGCCCGACGCCGCCGATGGTCGGCGTCGGCAGGATGCCGCGGCCATTGGTTTCGTTGTAGAGCGAGACATTGCCGGAGACGATCGGGAAGCCGAGCGCGCGACAGGCATCGCCGATACCCTTAACCGCTCCGACAAACTGGCCCATGATCTCCGGCCGCTCCGGATTGCCGAAATTTAGATTGTCGGTGGCGGCAAGCGGCAGGGCGCCCGTTGCCGTCAGGTTGCGCCAGCATTCGGCGACGGCCTGCTTGCCGCCCTCATACGGGTCGGCCTCGCAATAGCGCGGCGTGACGTCGGAAGAGAAGGCGAGCGCCTTGGTTGGATGGCCTTCGACGCGCACCACGCCGGCATCGCCGCCTGGGAGCTGCAGCGAATTGCCCTGAATCAGCGTGTCGTACTGCTCCCACACCCAACGGCGCGAAGAGAGGTCCGGTCCGCCCAGCATCTTGAGCAACGCGTCGGCGACGTCGGCCTTGGGCGCGTCGTTCGCTGCAAGCGGCGCCGGCTTCTTCGTTTCGACCCAGGGGCGATTATATTCCGGCGCCTGGTCGCCCAGTTCCTTGATCGGCAGGTTGGCGACCTCGTCGCCGTGGTGCAGCACGCGGAAGCGCAGGTCGTCGGTGGTCGTCCCGACGATGGCGAAGTCGAGGCCCCATTTGCGGAAGATCGCCTCGGCTTCCTCCTCTTTCTCGGGGCGCAGCACCATCAACATGCGCTCCTGGCTTTCCGACAGCATCATCTCGTAGGCGCTCATGCGCTCCTCGCGCACCGGCACCTTGTCGAGGTCGAGCTCGATGCCGAGATCGCCCTTGGCGCCCATCTCGACCGCCGAGCAGGTGAGCCCGGCCGCACCCATGTCCTGGATGGCGATGACCGCGCCCGACGCCATCAGCTCGAGGCAGGCCTCCAGCAGGCACTTTTCGGTGAAAGGGTCGCCAACCTGTACGGTCGGCCGCTTCTCCTCGATCTTGTCGTCGAACTCGGCCGAGGCCATGGTGGCGCCGCCGACGCCGTCGCGCCCGGTCTTGGCGCCGAGATAGACGACCGGCAGGCCGACGCCCTTGGCCTGCGACAGGAAGATGGCGTTGGTTTTGGCGAGGCCGGCCGCGAAGGCGTTGACCAAGATGTTGCCGTTGTAGCGGGCGTCGAAATTGACCTCGCCGCCGACGGTCGGCACGCCGAAGGAATTGCCGTAGCCGCCGACGCCGGAAACGACTCCAGCGACCAGGTGCCGGGTCTTGGGGTGGTCAGGCGCGCCGAAGCGCAGCGCGTTCATCGCCGCAACCGGTCGCGCGCCCATGGTGAAGACATCGCGCAGGATGCCGCCGACGCCGGTCGCGGCTCCCTGATAGGGCTCGATATAGGAGGGGTGGTTGTGGCTCTCCATCTTGAAGACGACGCAGTCGCCGTCGCCGATGTCGACCACGCCGGCATTCTCGCCCGGCCCCTGGATCACCCGCGGGCCGCTGGTGGGCAGCGTGCGCAGCCATTTCTTGGAAGACTTGTAGGAGCAGTGCTCGTTCCACATCGCCGAGAAGATGCCGAGCTCGGTGAAGCTCGGCTCGCGGCCAACCAGATCGAGGATGCGCTGGTATTCGTCGGGCTTCAGCCCATGCGCGGCGACGAGCTCGGGGGTGATCGGCACGGAATTGGATATGGTCATGAGCGGCGATTGGTATCCGTGGGAGAGGGGGCTTTTCTGAGTCTCCTCTTATCGCAAGCTTTCGAGCGATACACCCCCAAAGCACGACGAAAACGCCGCAAAACCGCTGCGCCGGCACCGGCCGGTAGCGCGAGGCGCTTAGGAAAGGACAGGTCAGGAAAAACTGTCGTAGCCGGCGCGGCCCTCGTCGAGCAGGCGGCGGATGACCGCGACGCCACCGGCGACGTCCTTACTTTGCCGGGGTTGCGAAACACCGAAGCGGACGCCGTGGAAGACTTGCTCGGAACGACCGGCCTTGAACTCGTCCTCGTCGTCGATGAGCACGCCCTGCGCAAGGCAGGCATTCTTGAAGGTGCCTGAGAGCCAAGGATCCGGCAAGGTGAGCCAGACGAAGGGCACATTGTCCCGCGCCTTGAAGTCAAAGCCAGCCAGCGTCTCGCGCACGACATGGAGACGAGCTTGGATCTCGGCAATGCAGCGCTTGCGGATATCGTTGGCCTGGCCCGACATCACCAGCCTTGTTCCGACCTCCGCCAGCAGAAAGGGCAGCCCGCCGGTCATCATCTTGTGCGCCACGCGGATGCGGTGGCGGTAGGCGGGCGGGCAGGACAGCCAGCCGCCGCGCACGCCGGCCGCGACCGACTTCGACAGGCCGCCGGCTACGATCGTGCGCTCAGGGGCGTATTCGGCGAGCAGTGGCGTCGGATCGTCGGTCAATTCGCCATAAAGATCATCCTCGATCAGGACGACATTGTACTCGCGCGCTATGCGCGCGATCGCCTGGCGCCGCTCCGCCGACAGCGTAACCAGCGTCGGGTTCTTCGCCGTCGGCATCACGAACATCATCTTCGGGTGTTTCTGCGCGCAGACGCGTTCGAAATCGTCGGGATCGAGACCTTCATCGTCCGCCGAGACCAGCGCGGTACGGCGCCCGATCAGACCGGCGCTGCGCGAGATCTGCGAATAGGTGAGATGCTCGAAGACGATCGTGTCGCCAGGCGTGGTGAGCGCCGCGATCGCCGCCATCACCGCCGCATGGGTGCCAAGCGTCGGCACGATCGAATCGGGCGAGGGGTGAAAGGAATTGCGCTTGAGCCAAAGGCCGCCGGCCTCGAACCAGCGATCCGGGAAATCCCTGGTATAGCTTGAAATGTCGTGGGGGTGCTCCTCCGCCGTCCGCGCCAGCAGTTCGGCAATCAATGCGCCTTGTCCGACATCGGGGGCGGCGGTGCTGTCGAAGCGCAGCTTGCCGCTGGGCGCATCGATGAGCCGCGTTCCGAGCGCGGCGGGCTGCAGCTCGGGCTTGGGGCTCTCCGCGCGTTGCGCGAGCACATAGGTGCCGCGCCCGACCTCCCCACTCACCAGCCCGCGCTCGCGCAGCAACTGATAGGCCCGGCCGACCGTGCCGACCGTAGTGCCAATGTCGTAGGCGAGGTCGCGCTGCGGCGGCAGTTTTGCACCCGCATCGATGACGCCCTTGTCGATATCTGACTCAATGCTGTCAGCAAGGCGCTGATAGAGAGGGCCGGAACCGGAAGCGAGGTCTGGGAGCCAATTTGTCATGGTGACAATTTTTTATATTGCATCGCGAGACGAGTCAATCGATATGAGAACGCGGGTAGCTAGAGTACAATTGATAGAATTGGTTGATCGCAAGATGAATACAATTGATACATTCCGTTATGACAGCGCCGAGTTGCACGGCCGCCCGTCGGGGCGCCGCAGGTTCGTTGACCGGGTCGTATTCGTGCTTCGTGCCATCGCCAGGCAAATCGACCGAATGCTGGAACGCCGTCGCGGACGCCTTGCGCTCTTGGAGATGACCGACGAGCAGCTCAAGGACATCGGCATTTCGCGCTGCGACGCCCATCGCGAAGGTATCAGGCCGTTCTGGGACTAAGCGCGTCGCGACGCCCTTGATTGTTGCGATGCATGTCAAATCGCTGCGCGGTTTGGGCATACATCGACCGCGAACAGAGCTTCGATGGTATGTTGATTGACGAGCGCGAAAAGCCGACCGTCAATCCTGCATTTGCAGGAAGTGGGCTACGGCCGAGTCACGCGGCAGCGGCGCAGGATGAATTGCCGGCCTGCCAGCGCGCGATGTCGGAGCCTATGCGCGCGCCCAGCGGTTCGGCCATCAACGGCCCGAACACGTCCACTTTGCGGGAATTGCCTTGTGCTTGCACGACCAGCAGCGGCTTGCCGCCATAGTGCTTGGCGGGCACCAGCAGGAAGCGCGGCGTGCCGCTGTAGGAGTTGAGCTCGTTGGCCATCTGATAGGGCTTGAAGGCCGGGTCCTTGCTGGCGATCCAGCACTTGTGAGCGGCGATGGCGACCTGCTCCATGGCAAGCAGGGAAGCGCTCTTGCCAGAGGGGGGCGGCGTGGTCTTCGAGCCGGACTGGCAAGAGGCAAGCGCAAATCCGGCGGCGGCCAGGAGAGCAAGGCGAGCAATCGTCAGTCTCATGGTCAGGCCGCCCCGTTGGTCTGAAAGAATGGTCTGAAGGAATCGTCTGAAAGGATCAAGCGGCGATGCCAAGCGCGCCTTCGAACAGCGCCCGGCCGTCGCTGCCGCCGTGTGCCGCCTCGATCAGGTTCTCCGGGTGCGGCATCAGACCGAGCACATTGCCCTTCTCGCTGACGATGCCGGCGATGTCGTTGATCGAGCCGTTGGGATTGGTGCCTTCGGCATAGCGGAACACCACCTGGCCTTCGCCTTCGAGGCGGGCCAGCGTTTCGGCGTCGGCGAAATAGTTGCCGTCGTGATGCGCGACCGGTGAGCGAATGATCTGGCCGGGCTGATAGCCGCGGGTAAACATCGTGTTGGCGTTGGCGATCTCGAGCTTCACGTGCCGGCAGACGAATTTCAGCGAGGCGTTGCGCATCAGGGCGCCGGGCAGCAGCCCCGCTTCGACCAGGATCTGGAAGCCGTTGCAGACGCCGATGACCATGACCCCCTTGGCCGCCTTTTCGGCCACTGCCCGCATCACCGGCATGCGCGCGGCGATCGCCCCGCAGCGCAGATAGTCGCCGAAGGAGAAGCCGCCGGGAATGGCGATCAGGTCGACGTCCGGGATTTCGGTATCGGTCTGCCAGACGGTCGCCGGCGCCTGACCGGAAATCTTGGTCAGAGCCGCGATCATGTCGCGGTCACGGTTGAGCCCAGGCAGGAGGACGACGGCTGATTTCATTTCGGTCGTAGGGCCTCTGGTTTTCGGCGAGTTCGCTGGTGATGCACGCGCTTCAGGAGCCTGTACATCAAATCGCTGGTGGCTTCAGGCATAACCTCTGCGCTGCAACTCAGGTAATAGCCACACTGTAATTCTCAATCACCGTGTTCGCCAGAAGCTTGTCGCACATGGCCTTGAGGTCGGCTTCGGCCTTGGCTTTGTCGGTTCCGGTGAGCTCGATGTCGAAGACCTTGCCCTGCCGCACCTGGCCGACGCCGTCGAAGCCCAGTCCTGAGAGGGCGTGCTCGATCGCCTTGCCCTGCGGGTCGAGAACTCCGTTCTTGAGGGTGACGGTGACGCGGGCTTTCATCGATACTCCTGAGTGATCGGTAGTGCGGAGGGCGGGCACGCCGTTTCCGGCAGGCCCGCGCTGGCAGTCAGTGCTTCGTGCTCTTCGAGGGCTCGGAAGAGGCAACGAGCACCGGGCCTGTCGGGCGCGGCGGCTCGTTCTCGTTCATGATGCCGAGGCGGCGGGCAACTTCCTGGTAGGCCTCGACCAGCCCGCCCATGTCGCGGCGAAAGCGGTCCTTGTCGAGCTTGTCCTGAGTGGCGACGTCCCACAGCCGGCAGGAATCCGGCGAGATCTCGTCGGCGACGACGATGCGCATCATGTCGCCCTCGAACAGGCGCCCGCACTCGATCTTGAAGTCGACAAGCTGGATGCCGACGCCCAGGAACAGGCCGGAGAGGAAGTCATTGACGCGGATAGCCAGCGCCATGATGTCGTCGATCTCCTGCGGGCTCGCCCAGCCGAAGGCGGTGATGTGCTCTTCCGACACCATCGGGTCGTCCAGCGCATCTGCCTTGTAGTAGAATTCGATGATCGAGCGCGGCAGAACCGTGCCTTCCTCGATGCCCAGGCGCTTTGCGAGCGAGCCGGCGGCGACGTTGCGCACCACCACCTCGAGCGGGATGATCTCGACTTCCTTGATCAGCTGCTCGCGCATGTTCAGCCGGCGGATGAAATGGGTCGGGATGCCCATACGATTGAGGTGATTGAAAATGTGCTCGGAGATGCGGTTGTTGAGCACGCCCTTGCCGTCGACCACCTCATGTTTCTTCTTGTTGAAGGCGGTGGCGTCATCCTTGAAGAACTGGATCAGCGTCCCGGGCTCAGGTCCTTCATAGAGGATCTTGGCCTTGCCTTCGTAAATGCGGCGGCGATTTTTCATCTGATTTTTTCTCTGGATTGGCGGGCAGGCGGCAAGCGACCAGTTCCTGTCCGTCTGCCTAAATTAGTTGTGGCGACGGGTGCGTTCAATGCCGGTGTCTATAGCAATCGTAATGTTTGCTCAATCGGCAAATCCAGCCGATCAACCGCTTTCGGAACCGAAATGCCGCAGCGCAGCATGGGACGTTGCATATTGACCGGCCCGCGACCTTTTGGTTTGTGCTGGGCAAGCACACATATTCATAGCCAAGCGAATCGATTTGATCGGAGGGACGCATGAGCAGCATGAAAGACCGCGAAGAGGGCTTCGAGCGCAAATTCGTCTTCGACGAGGAGCTCCGCTTCAAGGCCTCGGCGCGCCGCAACAGAGCGCTCGGCCTGTGGGCCGCCGAAAAGCTGGGCAAGAGCGGAGCCGATGCCGAGGCCTATGCCAAAGCGGTAGTCGTCTCCGACATCGAGGAGGCCGGCGACCATGACGTCTTCCGCAAAATCCGCGAGGACTTCGACGCCGCGGGCGTCAACCAGTCGGACCATCAGATCCGCCGCACCATGGACGAGCTGATGGCGCAGGCGATCGAGCAGGTCAAGAACACGTAAAAATCGTTGGACCAATCGACCGCCCGGCTCAGCCGGGCGGTTTTCTTAGCCTTGCCGCCGTTTCCGGCTGAGACTGCGGATCGTTACCAAGGAAGTTCCGATGTCGCTCAAGTCCCGCCTGGCCGCCGACGAAACGATGTTCACCGCCTGGTCCGGCGTGCCGGACGCGCTGACGGTAGAGATCATCGCCAAGCAGGGCTTTGATGCCGTTACCCTCGACATGCAGCATGGCGGCCACCACGAGGACAGCGTTCTACGCGGCCTGGTGCCGGTGCTTGCCGCCAACAAGCCGGCGCTGGTGCGCATCCCGGTCGGGCGCTTCGACATGGCGAGCCGGGCGCTCGATTTCGGCGCCGAGGCGGTGATCGCGCCGATGGTCAATTCCGTAGACGACGCCAGGCAGTTCGCCGCAGCGATGAAGTATCCGCCGATGGGCGAGCGTTCTTGGGGCCCGACCTATGCCTTCCCGCGCCATGGGAAGGGCGACCATGCCGAGTGGCTGCGCGACTCGAACCAGCGCACCATGGCCTTTGCCATGGTCGAGACGCGTGCGGCGTTCAAGGCGCTGGACGGCATCCTCGAGACGCCCGGCATCGATGGCATCTTCGTCGGGCCGTCGGATTTCTCGATCGCCTGGTCGAACGGCACCACCGTCAATTCGACGCTGGAAAGCATGATGGAGACGGTCGCCTCGATCGCCGAGCGGACGCGCAAGGCCGGCAAGCACGCCGCGATCTATGTCATCGAACCGGCCGTTGCCGGCCGCGTCGTGTCGATGGGCTACCGGCTGCTCGCCATGGGTTCCGACCACACGCTGATCTCGCTCGGCGCCAGGACGCTGCTGAAGAGCATGCGGGATTCGATCGGCGCCTGAGGCGTTTCAAGGCTCCTTCAGTTCCGTCAGGAACTTGGCGAAAGTCATCGATCCCTCCGGCCAGGGGCCGAAGCCCGCGTCCTGGTTGAGATGGCCGGCGTCGCCGGCGTCGATGAACAGCGAACCCCAGGCGGCGGCGATGTCCTCGGCAACCTCAAAGGCGCAGAACGGGTCGTTGCGGCTGGCGATCACGATCGACGGAAAGGGCAGGGGCTCGCGCGAATAGGGCCCGAAGGTCATCAGGTGCCTCGGCCTGATCTCCGGATTGGCGACATCAGGGGGCGCCACGAAGAAGGCGCCCGCGACCGGCTTCTGGAATTGCGGGATCGCCTGCACCGCCGCCGCCACACCCAGCGAATGCGCGACGATGACCACCGGCCGCTCGGCCTCGTTGACAGCTTTCGCTACGCTTGCCGTCCAGTCCTCGCGCACGGGTTTCGTCCACTCGGCCTGCTCGACCCGGCGCGCCGTCGACAATTTCGATTGCCACCGGGTCTGCCAGTGTTCGGGCCCGGAATTGGTGTAGCCCGGTATGATGAGAATATCGGCGTCCTTGACTTTCATGGCGCCGATGTAGCGAGCGCCCCTGTCTGATGCAACCGGCCGGTGGAATGCAGTGGCATCACAAAGGTGAACAACGTGTTCGATTCTTTCAACCTTGTGTGAACGATGGTGATGAACGATCTGGAGAGGGAACAGGAATGACTAATAGACGTCGGCGCGACTGCCCATCGTGAGATCGGCGCCCGAGCGGAGAGTGTGATGAGCGAACTGCCTTTTGCCGCGACCACCCCGGTCAGCGTCGCGCGTGTCGGGGTGAAGGCGCGCGATGCCGAAAACCTTGCCGCCTATTATCGTGCCGTCGTCGGCCTGCAGGAGTTGAGCCGCGCCGATGGCGCGATCACCCTCGGCGCCGCGGCCCGCCCGCTGCTGGTGCTGGAGCAGGATGCCTCGGCCAAGCCTGACGACCCACGCAGCGCCGGCCTTTTCCACACTGCGTTCCTGCTGCCGTCGCGCGCCGATCTCGGCCGGTGGATCAGCCATGCCGCCGCCAACCGGATCGGCATCGAAGGCGCCTCGGACCATCTGGTCAGCGAGGCGCTCTACCTCACCGACCCTGAAGGCAACGGCATCGAGATCTACGCCGATCGCCGTCCGCAGGATTGGAAATGGAACGGCGACAAGATCGCAATGTCGACCGAGCGGCTGAATCTCCCCGCGGTCGTCGCCAGCGTGCCCGTCGGTGACGCCGGCTGGCAGGGAGCGCCGGAAAACACCATTGTCGGCCATGTCCACCTGCGCGTCGGGCGTCCGGAAGACGCCGAAGCGTGGTGGCATGACGAATTCGGCTTCGACACGGTCGCCAAATATGGCGGTCAGGCGGTGTTCCTGTCCTCCGGCCACTACCACCACCATATCGGTGCCAATTCCTGGCGCAGCGCCGGCGCCGGCCGCCGCGATCCCTCCCGCTCGGGCCTCGCCTGGGTCGAAATGCGCTCGGATAACGTGAAGGCCGAGACGACGCGTGAAGATCCCTGGGGCACGGTGATCAGGACGGTGCCTGGCAAGGCCTGATTAGGCTGCGCCACGCTAGCGGGGCGCCCTTCGCTCGGACTCAAGCCTCTCCAAACACCCGCTTGAAGATCGTGTCGACATGCTTGGTGTGATAACCGAGGTCGAACTTCTCGCGGATCTCGGCCTCGGGCAGTGCCGCTGTCACGTCCTTGTCGGCAAGCAGTTCCTCAAGGAAATCAGCGCCTTGCTCCCATACCTTCATGGCGTTGCGCTGCACCAGGCGATAGGCATCCTCGCGTGACACGCCAGCCTGCGTCAACGCCAGCAGCACGCGCTGCGAATGCACCAGGCCGCGGAACTTGTTGAGGTTCTTCTCCATGTTCTCGGGGTAAACGAGCAGCTTATCGACGACGCCGGTCAGGCGTACCAAGGCGAAGTCGAGCGTCACCGTCGCGTCCGGTCCGATCATGCGCTCCACCGAGGAGTGCGAGATATCGCGCTCGTGCCACAGCGCCACATCCTCCATGGCCGGCATGGCGTAGGAGCGGACCATGCGGGCAAGGCCGGTGAGATTCTCGGTCAGCACCGGGTTGCGCTTGTGCGGCATCGCCGACGAGCCCTTTTGTCCCGGCGAGAAATATTCTTCCGCTTCCAGCACCTCGGTGCGCTGCAGATGCCGGATCTCGACGGCCAGGCGCTCGACCGACGAGGCGATCACGCCGAGCGTAACGAAGAACATCGCATGGCGGTCGCGCGGGATGACCTGCGTCGAGACCGGTTCCGGCTTCAGGCCGAGTTTCTTCGCCACATGCTCTTCGACGTAGGGATCGATGTTGGCGAATGTGCCGACCGCGCCCGAGATGGCGCAGGTGGCGATGTCTTCGCGCGCGTGCAGCAACCGCTCGCGGCAACGCGAGAATTCGGCATATGCCAGCGCGAGCTTGACGCCGAAGGTGGTCGGCTCGGCATGGATGCCGTGGCTGCGGCCGATGGTGATGGTATCCTTGTGCTCGAAGGCGCGGCGCTTCAGGGCCACAAGCAGCGCGTCGATGTCGGCAAGCAGAATGTCGCTGGCGCGTGTCAATTGCACCGCAAGACACGTGTCGAGAACGTCCGACGAGGTCATGCCCTGGTGAATGAAGCGAGCGTCCGGTCCGACGAATTCGGCGAGATGGGTCAGGAATGCAATCACGTCGTGCTTGGTGACGCGCTCGATCTCGTCAATCTTATCGACGTCGAATTTGGCCGCGCCGCCCTTTTCCCAGATGGTCTTGGCGGCTTCCTTCGGGATGACGCCGAGCTCGGCCAGCGCATCGCAGGCATAAGCCTCGATCTCGAACCAGATGCGGAACCGGGTTTCGGGCGACCAGATGGCGACCATTTCCGGCCGGGAATAGCGAGGGATCATGGTTTCTTAGTCCTGCTGGGAGAAGCTTTGGCCGCGTCCTAACAGAGGCCGGCTCAATGCTCAACGCCGCCGGCGTGCAAACCAGATGCTGGCGGCGGCAAGTACGGCAAAGCCGAACGGAAAATAGAGCCGGATGCCCAGGACGACGAACTGGTAGAGCGCAGCCAGGATCGTGAACACGAACTCAGACGCCCAGGTCCGCGTGAAGGCCGGCGCGTGCCACTCGGCGTAGTAAGAACGGTATTGCAGGGCAAACAGCCCGCCGGTGAAAGCGAGCGTCGCGACAGGGACGCGCGGCCACCCACCGGAGGGACCAGCATGACCGTCGATCTCAGTAAGATACGCGAGCATATGGAAGTAGTCGGCGCCGATGGCGTCCATGTCGGCACCGTCGACAAGGTCGAGGGGCAGCGCATCAAGCTGACCAAGGCCGACAGCGGCATGGGCTCGCACAAAGGCCACCACCATTACGTTCCGCTGGCTCTGGTCGCGGAGATCGAAGGAAAGAAGGTCTGGCTCTCGGCGAATTCGGAAGTCGCGGTGACGTTCGAGGAAGAGAAGTCCGACCCGACCTGACCGGCGTCCAGAACTCTAGCGGGACGACCAGACCGGAAAGAGATCGCCGTCGGCCGGCCTTGCCGCGTGGACGCCGCGGCTGATGGCGCGGGCCATCGTAGACCCCGCTGCGGCATAGAGGTCGATCGCTGCATCGGCGCTGAGTTCGATGCCGCTCCTGCCGGTCGCGAGCGCAAAGACGAGATCGCCGTCGGCCGGTGTGTGCGTCGGCCAGATGGCGCGGGCAAATCCGTCATGCGCCGAAATCGCCAGCCGCTTGGCGGCCGACTTGGAAAGCACGGCATCGGTGGCAATGACGGCAATCGTCGTGCTGGCGCCCTCTGGTGGTTCCCCTGCGCGCCTGTCGCGGTACTTCAAGAGTATCTTCCTGGCGTCTTCCGGTATCGGGTCGGGATAACCCAAGCCGCCGAATTCATCGCCCATCTCGAAGGGAGCGGCCCAGAAATGGCGGCTGCGTCCGACCGTCACCGAACCGGTCGGGTTGACGGCGGCGAGCGCGCCGATGGTGACGCCGCTGTCGAGCATCGTCGAGGCCGAACCCAGCCCGCCCTTCAGACCGGAAGTCAGAGCGCCGGTACCGGCGCCGACCGTACCGAGCGGGAAATCGGTCGTTGTCGCCTGAGCCGCCTCGTAGCCAAGCTCGCGATAGGGCGGATAGCGGCCCCAATCCTTGTCGCCGCCATTGCGCAGGTCGAAGAGGATCGCGGCCGGCACGATCGGCACGCGAAAACCACCCACCTCGACGCCGATGTTTTTCTCCCGCAGCGCCGCCTGGACGCCGGAAGCGGCATCGAGGCCGAAGGCCGAGCCGCCGGACAGCACGACTGCGTGAATGGTCGCGATCGAGTTTTGCGGCTCGAGCAGGTCGGTCTCACGCGTGCCTGGTGCGCCACCCAGCACCTGGACTCCGGCCACCGCCGGCTCCTCGCAAAGCACTACCGTGACGCCGGACTTCAGCCTGGCGTCAGCAGCATTGCCGACGGTGAGTCCGGCGACGTCGGTGATCAGGTTGCGTGGACCGGTGCGGAACATCAGTTTTCCTCCAGCGGCACGAAATGGGTGCCGTCGAAGCGGAAGGCGCGGAATGGGTTTTGGCTGAGATCGCCCTTTTCGTCGAAGCGGACGGTGCCGATAGCGGTCGCGAAATCATGGTCGGTCAGCGTCTTGGCGAGCGGCTTGCCGGAGCTTTCTGCGTCGACCGCTGCCGCCTTGGCGACCTCCACCGCGGCATAAGCCGGCAGCGTGTAGCCGTCGGTCACGATCTTCCTTTCGCCAAAGGCCTGCACGACCTTGGGGTCCGCGACTTCTGCCCACTCCGGCAGCGCGATCATCAGTGTGCCGGCCGCATAGGGCACATCGCCGGGTGGCGTGCGCAGCGTCTCGCCGCCGGCGAATGTGATGCCGGCATTGAGCGAGGCAGCGTCGCGCCCCATGATGGCGATGTCGTCGCCGTCGCCGCCGGCAAACACTTTCGTAGCCCCCGCTTTTTTCAGGCGGCCGATCAGCCCGATCTGGTTGTCGAGCTGCGGCCGGAACGTGTCGACGAAGACCGGTTTCAGCGCCGCCTGCTCGGCGGCCGCGCGGAAAGTCTCTGCGATCTCTCGGCCATAGATGGTGCCGTCATCGATAACGGCGAACAATTCGTTCTGCCAGAGCCGAGTGAGGATCGTGGCCACCGCATTGCGTTCGTCGTCGCCGCGCGGCCCAAGCCGGTAGACCGGCCAGCCGGTCTTGGCGCGGCGGTCGGTCAGACTCTCGGTGCGCACGCCGATCGCGATGACCGGAATGTTGGCATCCTTCAGGATCGGCAGCGCCGCCTCGATCGCCTCGGTGCACAGAAAACCGACAACGATGTTGACCTTGGCATCCACGAACTGCCTGGCAGCCGCTGCACCGCCGTCGGCCGTGCAGGCGTCGTCAACGGTTCGGACCGCGACGCCTTCGGCGTCCGCCGCCAGCGCGGTCCCCGCCTCGATCTGCTTGCCGAGGATCGCCGACGGCCCGGACAGCGGTGCGGCGACGCCAACCAGCGTCTCGGCATGGACGCTCGCGGCCAGCCAAAGCAGCGCGGCTAAAGTCGTCGTGAGAAGGCGCATTCGGGCGAAGAGGTCCTCCGTGCCGGGAGTATTGTTCCGGCACTATTCCAGCAAAGACCTAAAGGCTGCCTAATCCCGGTGCAACACGCGAATTCAGGATTGCGCTCAAGCACTTCGCTTGTGTCATACAATATGCAGCCATATATAACGAGCTTCCGTTTTGGCAGGTGGATCATCGGGTGCTGAAGATTAATGACATCGGGCCGCAAGCCTATCGCGATGCGATGGCGCATTTTGCCGGCCATGTGCATGTGGTGACCACGGACGGCCCGGCCGGGAGACGAGGCGCAACGGTGATTGCCGCCTGCTCGGTCTCGGATACGCCGCCCGCCGTGCTTGTCTGCCTCAACCGCGAAAATCCCAAGAACGAGGCCTTCATCCGGAACGGCAATTTCGCGCTGAACACGCTCGCCTCGGACCAGGAGGCGCTGTCGGTCGGCTTTTCCGGCATCACCGGCCTGCCGTCCGAGGAGCGCTTCGCGCTCGGCGAATGGGACGTGATCTCGACCGGCGCGCCGACGCTGAAAGGCGCGCTCGCCGTCTTCGATTGTCAGATCATCGATACCAAGGATTTGGCCACCCACCGTGTGCTTTTTGGCAAGGTGACAGGCCTGCGCATCGGCGATAATTTGCGGCCGCTGATCTACCACAACCGCGACTACCACGTTCTGTGAAAACCGCTCTTGCGCTTTGATGGGTTTGAGGCGCGCCCCCGTGGCGTGAAGGCGATGCTGCCGCGTGGCGACGAGTTCCGCGCCGTGCACAATCTCGGACGCGCTGGCCGATCCTTGCGCCCCGCTCGCCCAGCGGCCGGCCGCAGCTGTGGACCTGCGGCGCTGGCTGGGAACTGGCGACAGGCGGGCCGCGTAGCCATATGTTTCGCAGCGATATATTCCTCTGGGACGTTCCCCGAGAAAACAGACTTTGTGAGAAGCGACGATGGACGAGAGCATTTATCTCGATGAGCTCCGCGATCCCCTGATCATCGCGGAAGGCTGGATGAAGAACGGTAAGAATGTCGCCATCGCGACCGTGGTCGAAACCTGGGGTTCGGCCCCCCGCCCGATCGGCAGCCATCTGGTCATCGACGCCGAAGGCAATTTCCACGGCTCGGTGTCGGGCGGCTGTGTCGAGGGCGCGGTGGTGGCCGAAGCGATCGACGTCATCGGCTCGGGCAAGCCGAGGATGCTGGAGTTCGGCGTTGCCGACGAAACCGCCTGGCAGGTGGGGCTGTCCTGCGGCGGCCGCATCAAGGTCTATGTCGAGCGGCTGGGTTGACTGCGGATGGATCCGTATGTTCTGAAAACATTGAACGAAGAGCGCCGCGCCAGGCGCGCCGCGGTGCTGGTCACCGACCTCGGTGACGGCCGCGACCGCATCGTGCGTGAAGGCGACCGCGTCGCGGGCGAGCTCGGCGCGGCGATCGCCAGTGCGTTCCGCACCGGCATCTCTCGATCGGTGGAAGCGGAAGGGCGGACTTTCTTTCTCAATGCGCATCTGCCGCGCCCGCGCCTGGTGGTGGTCGGAGCGGTGCATATCAGCCAGGCGCTGGCGCCGATGGCCAGAATCGCCGGCTATCCGGTCGAGATCATCGATCCGCGCACCGCCTTCGCCACGCCGGAGCGCTTCCACGATGTGGCGCTGCATGCCGAATGGCCGGAAGATGTGCTGAAGCGCCAGCCGCTCGACAGCTACACCGCGCTTGCCGCCGTCACTCACGATCCCAAGATCGACGATTTCGCGCTGAAGGCGGCGCTCGACGCCAGGTGCTTCTATGTCGGGGCGCTTGGCAGCAGGAAGACTCACGCCAAGCGGGTCGAGCGTCTGCTGGCGCTCGGCGCCAGCGCCGACCAGATCGCCCGCATCCATGCGCCGATCGGGCTGGACATCGGCGCCGCGAGCCCGGCCGAGATCGCCGTCGCGGTGCTGGCACAAACCATCCACGCCTTCCGCTCGCGCGGCCTGGAAAGCAAAGGCGCGGTGGCGTGAAGTTCGGCCCGATCGCGATCGATGAGGCCGAAGGCGCGGTGCTGGCGCATGCGACCACTGCCGGCGAGCGGCGATTCCGCAAGGCGCATCGGCTGAACGGCGAGGACGTTGCTGCGCTGAAGGCGGCCGGCATCAGCGAAGTCGTCGTGGCCGTTCTGGCTCCCGATGACCTCGGCGAGGATGCCGCAGCCGAAAAGATCGCGTTGAGCATGTCCCATCGCAACGTGGAGACGAAGCCCGCTGCAACGGGGCGCGTGAACCTGCATGCCGAAGCCGCAGGCGTCTTCACCGTCGACGCCAAGATGATCGACGCCATCAATGCCATCGACCCGGCGATCACCATCGCTACCCTGGCGCAGCACGCGCCTGTCGAGGCGGGCCAGATGGTGGCGACGGTGAAGATCATTCCGTTTGCCGTCGCTGCGAGCCTAGTCGATGCGGTGGCCAGGATTTGCGCCGGCGGCGAAATCTGCGCCGTCAACGCCTATCGCCCGGTCAATGTCGGCGTCATCCAGACGACGCTGCCCGGCTTGAAGCCGAGCGTGCTCGACAAGACGCTGCGGGTCACCGAGGCGCGGCTGGCGCGCTCCGGCGGCCGGCTGAAGGCGGAGCGGCGCACGCCGCATGCCGTGACGCTTGTTGCGGAAGCAGCAAGCGCGCTGGCGCGCGACAACGAC
>NZ_RZST01000639.1:0-1193 GCF_003997575.1 Mesorhizobium sp. M1A.F.Ca.IN.022.07.1.1 | reverse complement strand
GTGCAGCGCTTCTAAGGAACGACATGCCTCAAACCACGGTCTTAAAGCGCGTCACCTGAATCAGTTTCAGCGCGACGCGCTTTGACTGTCCGAGCGCGAACCCAACCCGCGAAGGATCATTCGCAACAGACGTTCGAGCTTCGGCTTCGACCGCGCCTGTTGAGCCGCCGCAATGGCGGCCAGCGCGTATCTCGCGAGTTCAGCCGCCGGCGAGGCATCTTCAATTTCACCGGCATCGACGCGCGCGAAGGTATTGATGGCGACGAGAACCTTGCTGCCGTGGCCGTGCGCGAAGCGCACGCCCTCGGCCAGTTCTTCGCGGGAGAAATTGAGCCCGGGAAAATTGCGAGCGTTCGTTTCATCACGAAAACCGCAATAAACCGCGTCCGCGCCTGCCTGGACGGCCGCCCTCAACGTAGCGGGGGTTCCCGCCGGACAGACAAGTTCCATGCGTGTCATCATGTCTTTTATGCCTCGCTTGAGCCATTGTCGGCCAATTGGCACGCGATGCCCAGGGCGCCGAGGACCCCCGTATCGACACAACGAGCCAGGATGCCGTGCAGCCCGAGCAGATCTGCCGGACGAAGTTCAGCGTCCTCTATTGTGTTCCTCAAGGCGAGCACCGCTTCCGTGCGCCCGCTTATCGAGATGATGCGTTGAAGAACATCGCATCACCGTCAAGCGTGCCGTCAAGCAGGCTCAGCAGAGTTAGAAGCGGCCCCTTGATCAGCACGTCCGATGCCGCCGTCGCGTCTTTGCTCACGACGCGGACACTCGATCGTTGTCCATCCGGGACGACGCAAAAACGAATGCAAGATCTACTGGATCGATACCGAAGCAGGCTGATCGGTATTCGCCCAAACGCTCGAAAAGGCCAGGACGCCGCCTGGCAAGCAAAGCGCAACGACAACGTCAGCAACGGCCCGATCGGCAGACCCGCGACTGTCGGAAACAGGTGGCGAACAAATCCTGGTAGTGTTGGCCCGGCGTTCTGTGGCCGCATCGTCAATCGCTGTCCGTTATGGTCGATCGTGAAGTTCTTTGTGGCCAGCTAGGCGTCGTATCTCTTGGCGAGGAGCTTCGAGAAATTGTCCTTGTTGGGGCAGAAATCGCGATAGTGGCTTTCGAAGTCGAAGGCTTCCAAATGATTGTGGCAGCTGCGGCGGTGGGGGCATGTGATGCAGGTCCGGGAC
>NZ_RZST01000638.1:0-1193 GCF_003997575.1 Mesorhizobium sp. M1A.F.Ca.IN.022.07.1.1 | reverse complement strand
GATTGGGAGTCCGATCCAAATCTGCGCCTCTGCTCGCTGGCGGCCCAAGGCCTGTGGATGCGGATGCTCTGCATTGCCGCCGCGCACGAGCCGGTTGGCTATGTCGCCATCGCCGGCAAGGGGCTGGAGGAGGCGGCGCTCGCGCGCCTTGCCGGCTGCACAGAAATGGAGCTGGGATGCCTGCTTGCCGAGCTCGAGCAGAACCGCGTCTTCTCGCGAGACCGGCATGGCCGCATCTACTCCCGGCGCATGATCGCGGATGCGCGTTAGGCGCGCGTGGTGCGCCGCAACGGCCTCAAGGGCGGCAACCCAAGCCTTTCGAAAGAAAGGGCGTTTTCGCGCTTGGATAAGCGGCGGGTTAAGTCAGGGGATAAGGGGGAGGATAAGCCCCAGAGTCCAGAATCCAAGAATCCAGAATCCAACAATCCAATAGCCGAAAACGCCCTGGCGTTTTCTTCCCGGGCTGCCGCTCCGCGGCAAAAGAACGAGAAATTATTTTCGGGCCGTTCAGCCGGACAGAACTGGCATCGCCGCAAGACACATGTCGATGCCGCCAACGCCATCATCGAGGAGATCAATGACCGCAGCCGAATTGCAGCAGGCGGCGAAAGCGCTGGCCGCGATGTTCAGTTGCTTCCCGCAATCCGCGCTCGCTGATCCCGAGATGCAGCTGCGCGGCTATCTCGCAGCCGTGCAGGATGCCGAGCTTGCCGATGTGCAAGCCGCGATCCAGCGCTTCATCCGCGGCGAGGCGAAGGTCGACAACGCCCAGTTCTGCCCGTCCAGCGCCCAGCTTTCGATCGAGGTGCGGGAACGGCGGCTGATGCGGGAGCTGTTGGCGAAGCGGGCGCTCATTTCTTCGCCGCCGCGAAGTGGGGGGTCCGAAGGACGGGCGAGACCCGTGGTTCGCCCCGGCTAGTCGCGCGGCGCAGCCGCGACGGAGCCGACAATGATCGATATGCCGGCGGGACAGCGCCCCCCTCTGTCCTGCCGGACATCTCCCCCACAAGGGGGGAGATCAGACTTCGCCACCGCTTTCGCCAACCTCCACCCTCGCAGGTCTGAGCGGGGGCGCCCAAGCTGCCAATCTCCCCCCAAGTGGGGGAGATGCCCGGCAGGGCAGAGGGGGGCGCGAAGGAACGCAGCCTCTCCCGTTGGTCACTCAGACCCCCCACCACAAAGGACCCCCATGC
>NZ_RZST01000637.1:0-1201 GCF_003997575.1 Mesorhizobium sp. M1A.F.Ca.IN.022.07.1.1 | reverse complement strand
GGCGCGCTCCTGGTCAACACCATCCTGCTTGTCGTCCTGGCCGTCCCGATCGCCATCGCGCTGTCGGTGGCGCTTGCCTGGCTGACCGAGCGCAGCGACCTTCCCGGCAACCGTTGGTGGTCGTGGCTGTCGGTGGCGCCCTTGGCAATTCCCGCCTTCGTCCACAGTTACGCCTGGATCAGCCTGATCCCCGGCCTGCACGGGCTCTGGGCCGGCGTGCTCGTCTCCGTCATCGCCTATTTCCCGTTTCTCTATCTGCCGATCGCAGCGGCGCTGCGCCGGCTTGACCCGGCGCTGGAAGATGCCGCCGCAGGGCTGGGCCTCGGACCCTGGCGCGTCTTCGCGCGTGTCGTGCTGCCGCAGTTGAGGCTGGCCATCTGTGGCGGTTCGCTGCTGGTTGGCCTGCACCTGCTTGCCGAATACGGGCTTTATGTCTTCATCCGCTTCGATACCTTCACCACCGCGATCGTCGACCAGTTCCAGTCGACCTTCAACGGCGCGGCGGCGAACATGCTCGCCGCCGTGCTGGTCGCCTGCTGCTTCGTGCTGCTTGGCGTGGAGGTGATCGTGCGTGGTGAGGAGCGTTATGCCCGCGTCGGCTCCGGGGCGGCGCGCCAGCAGCAGCGTGTCGCCCTCGGCCGCGCCACGCTGCCTTGCTTCCTGCTGCCCGCCAGCACTGCGCTGCTCACGCTCGGCGTGCCCTTTGTGACCGTCGGCCGCTGGCTGCTTGCCGGTGGCGCCGACGTCTGGCGTTGGGACGAGATCAGCCTGGCGCTCGGCCAGACGCTGGTCCTCGCCGTCGCCGGCGCGCTGCTTGCCACGGTCGCCGCAATGCCCATGGCCTGGATCTCGATCCGTGCGCCCGGCCGCTTGCAGCGCCTGCTCGAGAGCTGCAACTACATCGTCGGCTCGCTGCCGGGTGTGGTCGTCGCGCTGGCGCTGGTGACCATCACCGTACGCATCGCCTTGCCGCTCTATCAGACGCTCTTCACCATCCTTTTCGGCTATGCGCTGATGTTCCTGCCGCGCGCGCTGGTCAGCCTGCGCGCCTCGATCGCCCAGGCGCCGGTGGAACTCGAACGCGCGGCTTCGAGCCTCGGCCGCCCGCCGCTCAGGGCGCTATGGTCGACCACGATCCGGCTGTCGGCGCCGGGCGCGGCGGCCGGGATGGCGATGGTGGCACTCGGCATCACCAATGAAT
>NZ_RZST01000636.1:0-1206 GCF_003997575.1 Mesorhizobium sp. M1A.F.Ca.IN.022.07.1.1 | reverse complement strand
GAATGCGCTTGAGATAGGGCGCTTTCAGCCGCGTCAGTTGCTTGCGGGCAGCCACGTCGGACCTTCAATCATAAAAAAGCGCGCTGCATTCTCGGGTCAATTATTCGTCGGCCCATTCCGGCTTGCGCTTGCCGATGAAGGCGCCGATGCCCTCCTCGGCGTCGCGCGCCAGCATGTTTTCCACCATCACACGGCCGGTATAGGCGTAGGCGTCGGCCAGCCCCATTTCGGCCTGGGCGTAGAACGCCTCCTTGCCGGTCTTGACCACCAATGACGATTTTGAAGCAATGGTTTGCGCGTATTTGTTGACAACCTGATTCAGATATTCGCGCGGCACGATCCGGTTGACGAGACCGAACTCCTTGGCCGTCGCCGCATCGATCGTCTCGCCGGTGAGAAGCATTTCCATCGCCTGCTTGCGCGAGACGTTGCGCGACAGCGCAACCATCGGCGTCGAGCAGAACAGGCCGATATTGACGCCGGGCGTGCAGAAGGTCGCTTCGTGCGAGGCGATGGCGAGGTCGCAGCTCGCGACAAGCTGCAGTCCGGCCGCGGTAGCCAGACCGTCGACCTCGGCGATCACCGGCCTCGGATGGCGCACGATGGTCTGCATCAGCTTTGCGCAGGCGACAAAGGTCTTTTCGAAGAAGGCGCGGCCGCGATCCGGTTCGGCGCGGCGCGCCGTCATTTCCTTGAGGTCGTGGCCGGCGCAAAACACTTTGCCTGACGCTGCCAGGATGATGACGCGTACGGATTTGTCGTCCTTCACGCGGTCGAACTCGGCCTGCAGCGCCGCCATCGTCGCCAGCGACAGCGCGTTGGCCGGCGGGCTTGCAAGAGTGAGGCGCAGCTCGCCCTTATCTTGGCTGACAAGAACCGGGCCGTCGGCGACGGCGGGCTTGATGGCAACGACTTCGGCCATTTTTGAACCTCTCGATCAGCGGTCCCGGGTTATGGAGCAACAGAACTAACATGCTGCCGATTGAAGAACAGCCGCGAGACGTGTTTTCTCCGTGGCACCGTTTGGTCCAGGCGCGCCGCCTGGAACTTCCCGTATATAGGAATCGCGCATGCCCGCTCAAAGCAATCTCAAGCCGGTGCTGACCGCGGCCGAAGTCAACGCGGTGATGGCAAACGTCTATCCGCAGCTCAACGACCAGTTCTCCTTCTATGAGGCGCTGGAAGTGTTTCCGGGCGGCTGCACGG
>NZ_RZST01000635.1:0-1208 GCF_003997575.1 Mesorhizobium sp. M1A.F.Ca.IN.022.07.1.1 | reverse complement strand
ATGTAGCACGATGCCGATGTTTCTCTCGCTGACGCCATGCGCCCTGCTGCCGGATCGCTTGTGGCGAAGGCTGCCCCAGAACATCGCGGCCGCGACAGCGACAAGCAGGGCGTGCAGCGCGACCGTCCAGGCGCCGGCATTGAAATAGTCAGTCCCAAGCTTCAACATGACCAGGAAAGCGGCGACCAGCGAAAGTTTGACAACCACGGCGAGCACGACAAAACCCTTGCGGGATTGCCGCCCATCGCCGGTTCGATGACCGGTCGAATGCATAGATCCCTCCTTTTGATTCTTCGGGGCGCGGAGGCACTCCTGATCTTATGGACTTTGCGTAGCATATTGGACAAAGTGTCCAGAAACGGCGTTGTCGGACAGTGGGGCACCGAATGTCCGAAACTGTACGCAGCAAGGGACGGTGACCATGAAAATCGAGCGAAGCGATGACATCGGCACGATCGATCGGCGCGTCGCCCGCACACGCGCCATGCTGCAGGACGCGCTGATCGCATTGATCCCCGAAGGCCGCTACGCGGCTCTTACCGTCGAAGACATCTGCGAGAAGGCCAATATCGGTCGGTCGACCTTCTACACCCACTATGCCGGCAAGGATGAGCTGCGCACCGCGACGCTTGAAGCGCATCTCCGCTCGCTCACCCAGAAGCGCCTGTCGGCAAGCACAGAGCGAGGCAAGCGGCTGTTCGAATTCAGCCTGCAAATGTTCGAACATGCGCAGGCGTTCCGCTCGCTTCACCATGCGCTATTGTCGAGCAGCGGCGACACGATCCACGACCAGCTACGTGACCGCATTCGGCGCGCCGTGCGCAGCGAGCTCGCCGGCAGTGAACCGGCTGACATGCCTCTGGATTTCGCCGTTCAGTTCGTATCGGGAGCGTTCCTCGCGGTGCTCGCCTGGTGGATCGCGGAAAGGGCAGACCTCTCGGCGTCGCAGATCGACGAGCTGTTCCAGCGAATGGCTGCTGAGGGTTTCGGCTTCCCATGCGTCTGAAACGGATGCCGAACCGCGCGGCAGTAGCGTTATGCGCCCGTGTTGCGAGATGGCAGTTGTCGCTACAGCCAGTTGAGGACAGCGCTCGAGAGAGCGAGATAGCGGGTGGCTTTAGCAATGGTGACGACTGCAACGAAACTCCAAAGCGGCTCGCGCAGAACGCCGGCCACCATTGTCAACGGATCCCCGATGATTGGCGCCC
>NZ_RZST01000634.1:0-1223 GCF_003997575.1 Mesorhizobium sp. M1A.F.Ca.IN.022.07.1.1 | reverse complement strand
CGAGGCGGACAATTACCTGATCATGAAGGAGAAGCACCTCGATAAATACAATATCGGAGTGGCAATCCTGACTGGCGACGAGCCGATCGAGGCTTCGACGCTGGCAAATCCCTATTACGCCAGCGCGCTGGTAAGCGCCTATAACGACTATCAGATCAATGAATGGCTGCCGAAAGACAGCCGCTTGATGGGCTCCATCGTCATCGCGCCGCAGGACCCACGCCTTGCGGCGGCGGAGATCCGGCGGCTCGGCGCGCATCCCCGGATGGCGCAAGTTCTGGCCTCCCAAGGCTCGGTGCGGCCGTATGGCGATCCGTTCTATCACCCGATCTTCGAGGCCTGTGCCGAGGTCGGCTTGCCGTTCGCCATACATCTTGGCGGGCATGGCGGCATCAACTGGAATGCCGTCGCGCCGGCGCCCACGACTTTCTTCTGGGAGACCCATGCGATCCTGCACATGTCGGCCATGTCGCATGTCGCGAGCATGATCGCGCATGGTGTGTTCGAAAAATGGCCGGATCTTTACTTTGTCGTCATCGAGTGCGGCATCGCCTGGGTGCCGTCGGTGCTCTGGCGACTTGACGCCGACTACAAAGCCCTGCGCAAGGAGACGCCATGGCTGAAGATGCTGCCGTCGGAATATTGTCGACGCAACATACGCTTCTCCACGCAGCCGTTGGAGCAACCGCCGAACGTCAAACACCTCTGGGCGATCCTGGAGGCGATGGACGGGGAGAACACGCTGCTGTTTGCGTCCGACTACCCGCATTGGGATTACGATGACGTCAACACGCTGCACATCCCGCCGGAATGGCGCGGCAAGGTGCTCGGCCAGAATGCGCTGGACGTCTACAAGCGGATCCCCCGCCCGCAAGCCGCCGCGGCAGCGTGACGAGGACCCAAATGGCCGAGAAGACGTATATTTGTCGCGCCGACGAGATCCAGGTCGGGACGCCATTCATCGCCAAGGTGCGCAGCCTGTCGATCGGCGTGTTCCGGATCGGCGATAGTTTCCATGCGCTGCTGAATGTTTGTCCTCACCGAGGCGCTCCGCTTTGCGAAGGGCCGCAATGCGGAACGACCGCTCCAGTCGAGGGACCCGAATTCATCTACCACCGCGAGAACGAAATCGTTCGCTGCGCCTGGCATGGGTGGGAGTTCGACATCCAGACGGGTGCGGCCCTGGTCAACCCGTCCGTTCGCGCGCGGACGTTCCCAGTCAC
>NZ_RZST01000633.1:0-1238 GCF_003997575.1 Mesorhizobium sp. M1A.F.Ca.IN.022.07.1.1 | reverse complement strand
ATGCCGAGCGGCTCGGCCTGTGGGGCAGCGCCGATTTTCCGTTCGCGACGCGATCCGAGTTCGTCGCCGCAATCGAGGACGGCGGCGTTGCCACGATGGAGGTGCTCGCGCGCGACCTCAAGGCGATGGGTCTCTACGCATCCCGATCCCTGTCCTTCGAGGGCGTCGAATACGACATCCTCGAACATGGACTTTCCGATGAGCAGGTCCGCATCTACGATTCCTATGCGGAGGCCTATCAGGTCATCCATAACAATCTCAACGCGGCACTCGAAGCCTCCGGCATCACCAGCGGCAAGGGCACACTCAACAAGAACGCCAAGGCCGCTGCACGCTCCGCCTTCGAAAGCTCGAAGCAGCGCTTCTTCAACCACCTGCTGACCTCGATGAAGACGCCAGCGCTGATCGGCCCTATCGAGAGGGATGTGGAGGAGGGCCATGCGGCAATCGTCCAGATCATCTCAACCGGCCAGTCGCTCACTGAGCGCAGGCTTGCCGAGATTCCGACCGACGAGTGGGGCGACATTCAGGTCGACGTCACACCGCGCGAGATCGTCGCGGAATTTCTGCACAATTCCTTTCCGACCCAACTCTTCGAGGAATATTCCGACGCCGAAGGCAATCTTTTGTCGCGGCCGGTCTATGACGCTGATGGCAACCCCGTCCTGTGTCGCGAAGCCGTCGCGCGCCGGGATGCATTGCTCGAACGGCTCGGAAGTCTGCCCGCCATCCCGACCGCGCTCGACCAGATCGTCCAGCGATTTGGCACTGATCTCGTGGCCGAGATCACCGGGCGCACGCGCCGCATCGTGCGCCGCGACGATGGCGGCACGATCGCCCGCTTTGCCGTCCAAAGCCGCTCGGGCAGCGCCAATCTCGACGAGACCCGCGCCTTTATGGACGACGAAAAGCCCATCCTGATCTTCTCGGAAGCCGGCGGCACGGGGCGATCCTATCACGCCGATCTCGGCGCGAAGAACCAGCGCCTGCGTCTGCACAATCTCCTAGAAGCCGGGTGGCGCGCCGACATTGCGATCCAGGGTCTCGGACGCAGCCATCGCACCAACCAGGCGCAGCCGCCGCGTTTCCGCATGGTCGCCACCAATGTGAAAGCCGAACGGCGGTTCCTCTCCACCATCGCCAGGCGACTCGACACGCTCGGCGCCATCACGCGCGGGCAACGCCAGACCGGCGGGCAGGGGGTGTTCCGCCCGGGGGGCAATCTCGAAACCCAATAC
>NZ_RZST01000632.1:0-1246 GCF_003997575.1 Mesorhizobium sp. M1A.F.Ca.IN.022.07.1.1 | reverse complement strand
TGTTGGCCCCGGACCCCGCCATATTCCTCTGGAATGGTGATGCCGAGCAGGCCCGCCTCGCCCATCTCGCGGAAGATCGAGGGATCGGTTTTCTCATCGGCATAGGCTTCCTCGATGCGGGGCGCCAGCTTGTCGGCGGCGAACGCCGCTGCGCCGTCGCGCACCATCCGCTCGTCTTCGGAAAGCTGGTCCTCGATCAGGAAGGGATCGTTCCAGACGAAGGTGTTCTTCTCGGCGGCCATGAGGTGGGTCTCCCGGTAAAATCTTGGATGGCCCGGCTTATCCGCCTCCATCTGGAAAAAATCAAACGAAATTGCATCAAGCATCAATGAGCGATAGTAATAGGTCATGAACGTCCAGCGCCGCCTCTTGCCAAGCATCAGCGCGCTTGCCGCCTTCGAGGCGGTGGCGCGTCTCGGCTCCTTCACCGCCGCGGCCCGCGAGCTCGATCTCACGCAAGGTGCCGTCAGCCGGCAGATCAATCTGCTGGAAGAGCAGTTCGGGCGCCGGCTTTTCGAACGCGACAGCCGCAATGTCAGGCTGTCCACGGCGGGCGAAATCTACGCCGGCGCGGTGCGCTCAGCACTCGCGCAGTTGCGCGATGCGGCGCTTGGATTGATGAGCAATCGGCATAGCGGTGTTCTCAACCTTGCCATCCTGCCGACCTTCGGCACGCGCTGGCTGATGCCGCTCATTCCGGATTTCGTCGCCCGTCATCCGGACATCACGATCAATTTCGCCACGCGCATTGGCCGCTTCGACTTCGCGCGCGAGCGGCTCGACGCCGCAATCCACCACGGCATGCCTGATTGGCCGGACGCTGATTGCACGCTTTTGATGCGCGAGACCGTGATGCCGGTCGCCGCGCCCGAATTCCTGGCGCAGCGGAAGGTCGCGACGCCGGCCGATATCGGCCGCCTGCCGTTGCTGCACATGGCAACGCGTCCCGACGCCTGGAGCGAATGGTTCGAGCATCAGGAGCTCGACGCGCCGACCGGTCCCGGCATGCAGTTCGAGCAGTTCGGTACGGTCGCGCAGGCCTGCATGGCAGGGCTCGGCGTGGCGCTGCTGCCGCAGATCCTGATCGCCGGAGAATTGCAGCGTGACCAGTTGGCGCCGGCGCCGGGCAAGCCGATGCAGAGCCGCAGTGCCTATTATCTCGTCGTGCCGCACGCCAAGCGCGGCCATCCGCCGGTTGCCAGCTTTCGCGACTGGCTGCGGGGCCAGGTTGAGAAGGAGCCGGCTG
>NZ_RZST01000631.1:0-1246 GCF_003997575.1 Mesorhizobium sp. M1A.F.Ca.IN.022.07.1.1 | reverse complement strand
GATGTGAGCGGTCATCAGGCCCGCAAGCAGCGAACCGACGCCGCGCCGGCAGACAAGCCAAATCCTGTCCCCCACACCAATCCACGGCCCGCCAACGCAGGCCGTTTGCGTTTCGGCGGCGCGCTTCGATGCGAAGCCGCCAGCGAGGTCCTCGGGAGCAACAAGCACGGCGTCCCGCAGGTAGCGCAGTTGGACAGCCCCCTCGCTCGATCGAAAGGATATCCTCGAGCGCCTGTTGGGATACCCTGGCCATTGCGCGAGATCACCGGTTTTGGCCGATAGCGGCTGAACGAAGGTGGTGCCGCGATTGACGCCGCCGATGACGAGATCGGTCTGTGCACCGCACGGCGCAACGGGTATTGCGACCATTGGAGGCGCGGGGGATCGAGCTGCGGCCCGAGGCTGAGGGAGCTCTCATACCTTTCCCCGCTGCATGGCACGTAGAACGCTGACGATCATACAAGAGGGCCTAAGTTCGGCGGATCTCGACGCGCTCGCCGGCGACGCTGGCTGGGTCAAGGCCTGAGCGGCTAGTCGAGTAGCCGAGGTCTCGCGGCTTGCAGGAGGGGAAGGTTAAATCTCCGGACCGACCTTATGGAAGGCGACTGGCCTGTCTGTCGATGGACGCCACATGCTTTCGGCGACGTCGAACCCGACCGGCTCGCCGACGTCCTTTCCCAGCCATTCTGGGTGAAGCTGCATCCCAGAAACCTGGTCGAGCGATTTAATGACGAATCGAGCGGCATATCAATGTCGCGGCATCGTCCCGGATGTCTCGCCGGGGTTCGTTGCTCGAGCAAAGCAATGAACCGGCTATCCAGTCGCTGCCACATGGAATGACGCTGTCAGTTGAGCCGGTGATCCCTTAGTCGTGGGCGGCAGATCGGTCCGGCCACGCCCGAGAAAGTGCGGCGACCCGACGCGACGGCTACCATAAACTTCGGGGGCACCATCATAGCAGCCGGCTAATGCATATCGCCCGAAATTCACAGCGATTTTCGCGACAACGACGTGCATCAAATGAGGATGCAAAGCGCATCGCTGGAATTCGTTCGCCGACATGCTGAGAAAGTTGGAAATCGGTGTTGACACCCCGAATGGCTCCGACTATATACGCCTCACCAACGAGGGCGGCGCGCCGCTGGCGGCCGAGAAGTTCGCTTCTGAATCTGCCCTCTGTGAAATTCAAGAGAGCCGCGTGAGCGACACTCGAAAGGCCCCGAAGCGGCAAGCGAAAGGGGCCGGG
>NZ_RZST01000630.1:0-1255 GCF_003997575.1 Mesorhizobium sp. M1A.F.Ca.IN.022.07.1.1 | reverse complement strand
CCATGCCTGCTGCGCACCGTGGCGACCGAGACGCTCGACCGCGCCGCCCAGATGCCGCCGAGGCTGGGACTCGAGAACGCCATGCGCCAGGCGAGGCCGGCGCGGTCGAGCGTCTCGGTCGCCACGGTGCGCAGCAGGCATGGCGCCTCGAACAACACCAGCGGCAGCGCTTCACCATTGTGGCCGGCTTGCATCGGTTTAGCCGGGCCGATCCAGCGCGCCTGCACCTCGGCGACATGCCGGCTGTAGGGCAGGATCGTGCCGTCGTGCCAGGCCAGCGCGATGTCGAGGCTGCCTGAGACGACGCGCTCGGCGAGCTCATGGCTGCGTCCGATCCGCGCTTCGATCCGGACCTTGGGATGCGCACGGGCAAACCGGCCGAGCACCTCCGGCAGCACGGCCTCGCCGAAGTCCTCCGGCAGGCCGAGCCGCACCCAGCCTTCCAGCTCGACGTCGCGGATAGCTGAGGCCGCCTCGTCATTGAGCTCGATGAGACGCCGCGCATAGCTGAGCATCGTCTCGCCGGCTTCGGTAAGCGCCAGGCCGCGCCCCGCCTTGCGGAAGACCGGGGTCGCCGCCTGTTCTTCCAGCTTCTTCAGCTGCGCGCTGACGGCAGAGGTCGAGCGGCCGAGCCGCTCGGCCGCCTTGGCGAAACTGCCAAGCTCCATGCCGGTGACGAAGGTCCTGAGCACGTCGAGGTCGAATGTGACGCGTCGCATGAGATCGTCCTTATTTTCAGGATTATCGATCAAAAACTTGCTGATTTTCTGGATGAAGCTATGGCGCTACATCCGACCGGTCAAGACCGATCGACCGGCGCAGAGGGAATACGAGATCATGTCCGCCATCGTAACTCGCAACGATTGCCGTCGGCCCGCGGCAGGCGCCGCCGCTTCGGCTGGCCGCGCCTTCGGGCCCACCCATCGATGGAAAGTGCTCGGCATCGGCGTCGCCGCCAATGCCGGCTTCTCCGCTACCTTCTCCGGCATCCCGGCGACGGCTGTGGTGATGCGCCAGGGTTACCATCTCGACAATGCCTCGCTCGGCGCTGCGCTCGGTCTGCTCGGCCTCGGCGTGGCGCTCAGCGAACTGCCCTGGGGCGTGCTTACCGACCGCTGGGGCGACCGCCGCGTGCTGCTGACCGGGCTCGGCGCGACCGCCATGTGGCTTTTTGCCATGGCAATCCTCGTCGTGCCGACGAAAACAGCCGCTCCCGGTGTCGTGCTGCTTTCGGCCAGCCTGCTCGTTGCAGGCC
>NZ_RZST01000062.1:0-21151 GCF_003997575.1 Mesorhizobium sp. M1A.F.Ca.IN.022.07.1.1 | reverse complement strand
GTCCGAACTAACGTCATCCTGGATTTCGACGCTAAACGTTGGATGCGTTGGATTGACCGCCGCCAGAGCCACGTGGAAATGGTACCTTTCGAGCCTGCGCTTCCCTCAAGCCGATACGTCCGCTTCTGGCCACACCCCTACGGTCCAAGACCTTCTCGCGTGGTTCGGATGCTTGTCCAGGCGCTTGGTCTCGATCGCGATGATCCAAGCGTTCGGGATGACTTGAACGAACTTCTGCGGGCAGCATGGTCGACGTTGCAAAGGTTCATGACGGTCAGTCCGAATGGCTTCCGGCTACGGCTCGGCGACATGAATGTCACGCCGATCGAAAGGGCCTTCTGGTGCCCCAACACTCGACGTCTGGTGGACACGACCTTCCGCGGACTAAGCCCATACGACAAGCTCGGTGTGCACCCGAAAGCCGAAGCCGTCGACATGCCGACCCTGCCGTTTCCATGGCGCCGTGATGCCCACGGAGGTCGCGTCTCCGATTCAATTCTCGACGACTGGCTAGCGACCGATGAACGTGTCTCGCTCCTGAGGGCCAAGGGGGCCTGGGGCGATCAGCAGGATCGCGCGGCGAGGTTCTCGCCGTGGCTGCGCGCGGCGGAGCACTCCGCTCAGCAACCGAGTTTCCTGCTCCGCGACTACGAAAACGCCTTCAAATCTGGAAAAGTCAACGTCCTTGGCTGCTCGACCACCATGGAGATGGGCGTTGACATTGGAAGCATCGAGGCGGTTCTAAACACCAATGCGCCACCGGCGATCGCTAATTACCGGCAGCGTGTCGGCCGGGCGGGACGGGCGCGTCAGCCGATCGCTCTTGGCCTGACGATTTGCAAGGATCGACCGCTCGACCGACTCGCGTTCGCAGATCCCGGCGCCTTCCTGGCGCGAGAAGCGCCCGCGCCGGTGGTCAGTCTCGAAAGCCCAACCATCGCTCGACGTCACGCCCACGCCCTTCTTCTTGCGCGCTTTCTGGCCACTCAGGGCGCCGAACTTCACAAACTGACGAATGGCGCCTTTTTCGGCCTCGGACTCAGCGCAGAAGTCCTGAATAACTTGCCTTGGCGTCGCTTCCTAGCATGGCTCGACGCCACCGCTGCAGGTCTCAAGACGATGACATCGGATCTTGAGGAGGTGTTGCGCGGGACCCCCGTGCGACCAGACCCCGACCTCTTCGAAGGTGTCCGGGATACGATCGAGCGCATTCAGTCGGATTTGAGCGCGGAATGGGACGCACTAAGGGGCGATGAGCCGGATGCCGAAACCTCTGTGGTATCCAAGGCGCGGGACTTCCAACGTCGGAGGCTCCAGGGAAATTACCTTTTGGGTGAACTCGCCGGTCGCGGATTCCTACCGTCATATGGCTTCCCGAGCGACGTGGTGTCCTTCGTGACGGAGACTGGGGTCGAGCGACACAAGCGAGAGGACTCTGGCGAGAACCGCTTTAGTTCTCGAGGATACCCATCCCGACAACGCGACATCGCCATATTCGAGTATGCGCCTGGGCGGAGCTTGGTGGTGGACGGTGTCGTGCGAGAGTCCGCGGGCGTCACGCTGAATTGGAAACGTCCCGCCGATAAGGCCGGTGTGCGGGAGGTGCAAAGCCTTCGTCAGATGCGCCATTGTCAGTCCTGCGGCGCGTTACTGTCGGCGCCATCCGCCGTGTCTCCCGGCGCCTGCCCCGATTGCGGCAGCTCTGACTTCAAGATCATGCGATTCCTCGCTCCAGCCGGTTTTGCCGTCGACGCGCGCTACGAAGTTCATGATGACCCCTCGGACACCGGGACTTCAATGCTCGTCGACCCCTGGGTCTCGGCGCGCACTCTGGCTTGGCGCGCTCTCCCGGACCCAAACGTCGGGCGCCTCCGGACCGGCTCGGACGGTCTGGTCTTCTGGTTCAATCCAGGTCCGCACGGCCATGGGTTCGAGGTCTGCCTGCACTGTGGCCGCGCGGAAGCCGAACACCAAGCGGATGGCGCCGGGTCCCTCGCGGGGCACCGTCCACTTCGCGGAGGCCCCCGTGCGGCCGACGAACGCACCTGCACAGGCGCGCCGGAGATCAACCCCTATGCCGTGGCGCGCCATCTACGACTCGGTCACGAAATTCGAACCGACGTCTGCGAAATACAACTCTACGACTGCGCCAGCCGTGAAGTGGCGCTGACGGTGGCTTTGGCGATCAGAGAAGCGGCCGCGCGTCGCCTCGGCGTGGATGCTGACGAGATGGGCTTTGCGGCGCCTCCCGCCATCCATCCTGCCGGCCAGCGCAATTGGACCGCTGCTGTCTTCGACCGGGCGAGCGGAGGCGCCGGCTTCTCTGCCACGATAGCTCGTGATCCCATCGGCATACTTAACGAGGCTAGAGACTTGCTGGACTGCAGCAAGTTGGGCCGTTGTGGCGATCCCGATGCAGTATTCGCCTGCCCTCGCTGCGTGCTCTCGGTTGATAGCCAACATGCGGTCGAAGGCACCGACCGGAGGGCAGCGCATTCCCTACTCACCGCCATTGGACGCAGTCTGGACCTTCCCAAGCGCTTCCGACTGTTCGGACCTGCCACCGAATATGAATCCGCACCTCTCCCCCAAGCACTCTCCGACCGCCTTGGGGACGATGCGTCGAATACACTGGTCGTGTTCATGTCAGGGCCTCCTGCAGAGTGGGAATTGGAGACTTGGCAAATGGCGCCCGTTCTGGAACGCTGGGGCGCTCGCGGGCGCGGGGTGCAGATCGCAGTCGACGCGAGCGCGCTAACCGCTACCGATGCCGTCACGCGTCGGAACGTGGTACTATGGGCTCAGCGCGCACGCGTCGACATCGTAGCGCGAAACGAAGTCGACAACGACGCCTGGCTGGCGGGTGTGGTCTCGACACGTGGGCTAACCGCCTGGGCATCATCGTCTACATCCGCGAAGGCCGTGGGTATTGGTTGGGGCTCTGTCTCCGATGCTCCGGTGGTACGAGGTGCAACGGCGCTTGCCGCGCCGCGGGAGCGGCTAGATGTATCCGCCCTGCTCTCGGCCGGCGGCAGTGAGGCCATTTTCGAGATTGCTGATGAGCTCGACGGACCAGCCGCGGGTTTCGGTGCCCGGCTCAGGGCGCTGTTGCGCGCGCGCTCGACGGAATTAGCGCAGGTATTCGCTGCCCCGTGTTTGGAGATTCGCTATTCGGACAAGTACCTGTTCAATCCGCTGTCCATCCGTCTCCTGACGGAAGTGGTCGCCGCCTTCAGCGACTATGACACCAACGTCAAAGTGCAGACTCTCGCCGCCAAGACCGGCGGTGGGGCTCGTACAGGACCGTGGTTGCATAGGGATTGGGCCGACCTAGTTACGCGTACGGCGGTTATGGAGCAATCGCTTGTCGAGGTGGTGCCGAAAGTGCAGTTGTCACAAGTCCAATCCGCGCCGCACCGCCGTCGCCTTGAATTTCGAACGCCGCGTGGCTCTGGCACGATCTTCTTTGATCAGGGAATGGGCTCATGGCGAGTTACCGACGAACACCACGATCATGCTAGCTCAATCTCTGAGCAGGTGACGAGCCTTAAACGACCGTTCTCAGTTCTCAACGGTCTAGATGGGACGTTCCTTGCGGTGAGACTTGACTGAGAGTCGACTCCTCAAGGAATGCACGGTTCAGCGTGAATGGCGCGTCCGGCCAACTTTGGCGCCTGAAGGCGGCTGTTTTTGCGACGTTCGCCTATAGCGTCGCAGGCGGCTGCATCCCTAATGAGCACTGAGAACCATGACCTGTGACCATATAGACAACGACGATTATCCCGTTAGTTCACAGCGCAGCAGGATAATGCGTTCGGTACGGCAAAAGGACACGTCGCCCGAGATGAAAGTGCGATCGGCTCTTCATGCCGCCGGTCTGCGATACCGCCTTCATGTTAAGGGCCTCCCGGGAACGCCGGATCTCGTTTTTCCCCGGCGAAAGGTCGTGGTATTCGTTCATGGCTGTTTCTGGCATCGCCATCCGGGCTGCCATCTCGCGACCACGCCAAAGTCCAGGGTCGCGTTCTGGACGGAGAAGTTTAGGCGCAATCGGGAGCGTGACGCCGCTGCTGCGGGCGCACTGCGTTCGCGGGGCTGGGCTGTCGTGGAGGTGTGGGAATGCGAGATAAAGCGTAACGACTACCTGGAGCCGCTCCTACAAATATTGCGACTGGCGATAGATGCGCGGATGAGCCAACCACACCGCCTTCATCGAAGCTTTAACGCTAGTCTCAGACGGAAAACTTCCGAATCCGGAACGCGAGGTGCGGAGGGAGGATGAATTCGAATTCGTCGCCAAGGTGCAGCACCGTGGTGACCTCGAAGTGAAGCTGGCGATGGTGATTTGGACAGACCGTAATGACGTTTTGCGGCCCCAGCACATCAACGCTGAGTGTCGATACCTGCACCACGTGGTGAGCTTCGACATACGGCATACCATCCGGTTTGAAGAACGTGGCCCAAGCCTGACCCAAGACGTCGCAGCCCTGACACCGGTGGTTGTTCGTTAGCTTCACCATTGCTCCGATCGGCCCGCGTTCCACGTATCGGCTAATCCGGTGCTTGATGATCGGAGTAGCATCGCGCGTCAAATCCCACACCGCTTTGCGTATTTCGGGGTTTTGCAGGTCGGGTGCGCTTGCGAGTAGGGGCAGCTGATCAACGTTCGTACTAAAGTCGACAAGTGAGTCGATGAAGGCTTGTGCGGTGGCGGTACCGCCCCGCAACGCCGGTTCTAGAGCACGTCCTGTGATCGATGAATCGATTGTGAAGTGACGGCTGCGTTTTGTGCTGATTCAACGTCCACCTCGATGGAGGTTGACGATGGGAAAAGCATTGAGCGTGGATCTTCGGTCGCGGGTCTTGAAGGCTTCGGACGAGGGCATGTCGGCGCGGCAAGCGGCGGCGCGGTTCGGCGTGGGAGTGTCCAGCGCGATCCGCTGGATTGCGCGGGCGAAGATCGGCGAACTGGCGCCCCGCCCGCAGGGCCGCCGCCGTGCCTCCAGCCTCGATGCGCATGAAGCCTTCGTCGTCGGGCTGATCGAGGAGCGCAAGGACATCACGCTGAACGAGATGGTGGAGCGGCTCGTCGCCGAGCAGTCGGTGCGCATCAGCCGCAGCGCCTTGAGCGCCTGGCTTCGCCGCCACGGCTGGACATTCAAAAAAAGTCCGCGCACGCACTGGAGCAGGATCGCCCCGACATCCTGAAGCGGCGCCGCGACTGGTTCGACGGCCAGCTCGACCTCGATCCGGCGAAGCTCGTGTTCATCGATGAGACCGGCCTCTCCACAAAGATGGCCCGCCTGCGTGGAAGAGCGCCGCGCGGCGAGCGCTGCCGGGCCGGCGTGCCGCATGGCCACTGGAAGACCACAACCTTCACCGGAGCGCTGCGGCTGACGGGCATGACTGCGCCCTTCGTCTACGACGGCGCCATGAACGGCAACGTGTTCCTGGCCTATGTCGAGCAGGTGCTGGTCCCGACATTGTCGGAGGGCGACGTAGTTGTCATGGACAACCTGCCCGCCCACAAGGCCGCCGGCGTGCGCGACGCGATTGAGGCCGCAGGCGCGAGCCTGCTCTACCTGCCGCCTTACAGTCCCGACTTCAACCCGATTGAGAACGCCTTCGCCAAACTCAAGGCGCTGCTGCGAGCAAAGGCCGAGAGAACCATCAAGGCGTTGTGGGACACGGTCGGCGCGGTCGTCGACCTCTTCACCACAGCCGAATGTGCCAACTACTTCAAAGCCGCAGGATATGAACCGGATTAAACAGGACGCGCTCTAGTCTCGGAAGAGAAGGGCGGATGTCGAAAGATACCGCTAGTCGTAACTTTTATTGCCGGTGCCGGCAGATCGACGTTCCGACCTTCCGATCGTTGAAACGCTCCGGCGGATCTGCAATCTGAGTTCGCCGATATCGGAAACGTCGGATAGACGAATGGGATAGTCGGCCGTCTCCAATTTAACTCGACGGTCGTTCGGGTCGAGGTCGGCGAGGGCCTTACTGTCGACCCACGCCCCCTCAAGATTGCCACCGAGCACCGCGAGGCGGGCTAAGATGGTTTCAAGGGTCGCGATATAGTCCGGGTTGTAGGCGGGCTTGCCTCGGGAGACGCCGCCATTCGAGTGAAGCACGATGTCGACCCCGATGGCCGTTTCTTCGACCTCGAACTCTGCGTCCAGTATCTGACCATCCTCACCGAAAGCCGTCAAGACATTTTCCTCACGGCGCCGAGTGTTGGGCGAGCGACGCAGGGTTCCGATTCTCTGCCTCGCTAGCGATCATGCCAAGAATCTGACATCTATGCATCTTGTCGGGACCAAAACCTTATGTCGAACCTTTTACTGCAGTTGGCAGACCCGGACGAAGTGGCTGCGATCGTCGATGATGTGCGCCGGGAGGCTCGGTACGTTGTTACGGACTTTTCCGTCGAACTGGTGGTTTCGAAATTTCGCGATGAGGCCGAGACGGAAGGGGACATCTACGTTCCGGAGTATCAGCGAAGCCTCGCTTGGAACGAGGAGCAAAGCTCCTATTTCATCGAGAGCCTCATCCTCAGGGTCCCAGTTCCTCCGGTATTCCTCTATGACGTCGAGGGGCGCTTGGAGATCGTTGACGGCTCGCAACGGATCCGAAGCCTAGTACGATATTTGCGGGATGGGTTCGCGCTGAGAGGTCTCGAGAAGCTAGACATACTGAACGGATATCATTTCGCCGATTTGCCGCCCTCGGTGCAGCGGCGTCTCAACAACACGCCAATACGTTCGTTCGTCTTGGACCAGGGAACCGACGAAAGCACCCGTGTTGAGCTGTTCAGGCGCCTCAACACATCAGGAAAGCGACTTGAAGACGCCGAAATACGGAAAGGCGTTTACCGCGGTGCCTTCCTCGATCTGGTGATTGAAAGGGCTGCATCAGACCTCTTTAAGAGCTTGACGCCCCATATGGCCAAGGGCGTCGACGCTCGCAGCGAGCGTCAAGAGCTAGTCACGCGCTTTTTCATCTACTGCGACCGCTACCTGGCGTTCCGCCACGATGTCAGGAAATTCCTCGACTCCAACATGGACAAGCTGAACAAGTCCACTGACGAAGCGCGGCTCTCGGAGATGGGCGCCGAATTCGAGCGGACAATGCAGTTTATCCGCATGTACTATCCGAAGGCCTTCTATCGGCCGGATGGAGGGAAACGCGTTCCTCGTGTCCGCTTCGAAGCCATTGCCGTTGGAACGGCGCTCGCCTTACGGAGCGATCCGGCCTTAAGGCCGCCATCGGATGCATGGCTGCGGTCGAAGCAGTTCGAGGAGCTGGTGCGGACGGACGCCAGCAACAGTGCTCCGAAGCTCCGGGGGCGTATCGAATACGTCCGCGACAGCCTGCTCGGCCGTCCGTATGAGCGTTGAGGGACGCTTTCGCGTCCGCGCGCAGGACGTGTCCGAGTACCTAAAGTCTCTGCAGTCGCTGGAGCGTGTTTACAACATACCCGGCCGCAGTTTCTACCGCGCAACGGCGGCGATCACGGCGTCCCGCGCCTCCGCCTTCATCATGATGTACAACTGCATAGAGTTCGGTTCCCGAGAGGCGTTGGTAGGGCTGCGACAGGAGATCCTGGCACGCGGTGGCGGCTTTATGGCTCTGAAAGACTACTGGCAGGAAGAGATAGCCCGAGCTCACTTCCGCGACCGGCTCACCCAGGGCGCCAACCACGACAGCCTCATCCGCGACGTGGCCAGGTTCGCGCCTGGGGTCGTGGACTGGAAATCAGACCTGCGCCGTCTGCCGTTTTCCGGAAATGTCGACAACGAGGAATTGCTACGCTTCGTCGCGCGGATCGAAAGCCGATGGCGACCACCGCGATCTTGCCTCGGCGGTTCCGACCTGGTCCTTATAAGACAGATGCGCAACACACTTGCTCATGGCGCCGAGACGTTCGAGACCGTCGGTTCCCAATTCAGCACTCAGGACATTACCGAGAAGTTTCGACGGACAAGGATCTTCATGGTCTCGCTCATTAAGGGGCTTGAGCGCTACAAGACAAGGCAGCACTACCGCCGCGTTTAGGCGGGTACTTCTTCGAGACCGCAGTGGGTCGCCAGTGCTTGCGCGAAGTCTTGGTTCTTAGTTAGCCCACTCTTCATGTAGCGGCGAAGAAATCCCTCGGCGGCGCGGACGGATAATGTCTGTGCATCGTTCAAGCCAAAGCTCGCGATCGAGACGCGGCGTTCGTCTGCCGGTCCTTCACCCGCCCCAGGTATGTAGCGTGAAGTCTGCTTAGGGCCACCCCACGCCGCGTTGTGCTGGGAAAGCGTCTCGGTACCGTGTTCCTGATAGGCAAGGCTGTGGGCTTCCGAGGCCACCAGACGTTGTCCGACCCAGGTCGCCACAGGCACGCTCACAGCGTTGCCAACAAGGCGCCAGCGCCCGCGCTCGCCCTTATTGGTGTCGCGGGCAGCCGCCGTCCAGCCAGCGGGGAAACCTTGAAGGCGTTCCGCATCCTCGATGCCAGGCGTCTGAAACAGTCCAGTTTCCACCGTCCAAATAGCAGGCGGTGAAGGTATGCTTAGGCCGGAGCCCCCTTTTAGGGGTGGTACTGCATCAGGGGTCCAACCCACGCCACGATTGCCCTCAGTCCAGTAAAATCCGATGTTGGCCGCCCAATCGCTTGCGGGCGCTACGCGGTCGATACCGTCGAAGAGGAGGTTTCCGGGGTCACCCTCCAACATGCCGACGATGAAAATGCGCCGGCGTCGATGCGGAAGCCCAAATTCCCGAGTGTCCAGCACGCGGTACGCCCAGCGGTAGCCGCGTTCGGCTAGCTCGGCGGTAACGTACCGTACTGCCTTGCCCTTCTGCAGATTTAGGGAGAACGCAACGTTTTCGAGAACTATAGTATTCGGCTTCTTCGGTGTAGCGTCGAGCAACCTGAACACGTGCGACACCAGCCCGGACTGGCTGCCGTCCAAACCAGCCATCCGTCCAGCTTGACTGAGATCCTGGCAAGGCCAGCCACCGACAAGGGCGTCGCACTTGGGAAGACGAGGCATGGCCGTGACATCGTCGACAAGACTGATCTCCGGAAAGCGGCTTCGCAAGACGGCCTGTGCCGCAGAATCCTTTTCGCACATCAGGGACGTCTTTAGGCCCGCTTTGGCGAAACCCACCTCGAATCCACCAATTCCCGAAAATAGGCTTGCGACGGTCTGATTCGACATGAGATTCTCCGAATCCCTTATCAGTTAACAGAGATCCGTTTCAAACTCGAGAAAATAAATCGCAGCTTGGCTAGCGCCAAGCTGGCCAATATGGCTCGATCGCCCATCTGCGCAGGCAGGGCGAAGGTCGTGTTTCAGGAAAGTCGGGGAATTCACTCAGAGTTCAAGGTAGAACTTTCTAGCCGGTTGGCCCGAAAGCAGGCCTGTTGAAGCGTCTGCTTCGGGTCACGTCACGAAGATACTCGCACCGAATTGAAGGTCCGTTATGGAAGATCCGAGGCCCGAAGCTTCCAGTCCGCTATCGGCCCCAAGAATGACGGGCTGCAATGCGCCATATCGGTCGTATAAAGTGCCCCCATCCGTTCCCGAAAGCCGTCGTCTGTTACCTGGCTCGTGAGCTGCCGGCAGTCTATCCGAGGTTTCGTTACAATTGTCGGCGGACATCTCGAACATCGTTGCAATTGACGCACACGGATATCTATTAGATGGCGGTAAATCGGACGGTAGCCGCTATTCTCGAGACGGCGGATTCTGCCATTGAGGGGGATGTACCGGCATGCGACTCATCCAGAACAAGGCGTCCGATGATCATCGGACCGCTGTCGCCCATGTTTTGGAGGGCGCTGAGCAGATCAGCATCGCCGTCGCCTTCCTAAAAGAGGGTGGCGCACGGATCATCGGGCTGCTCCTAGAGGCACGCCTGAAGCAGGGCGCTAAAATTGAAGCTTTCCTCGGTACTGATTTCTACATCACCGAGCCGAGGGCGCTCGCGCATTTGCTCGCAATAAAGAAGCGGTTCGGGGCCTTCGAAATGTTTCTTGCAAACGGCAAGACCGCAACCTTTCACCCGAAGTCCTATGTCGGACGAAGCGAAGGCCAGGTTCGGTGTCTGATCGGGTCAGCGAACCTCACGACCGGCGCCCTGACAACAAACGATGAAATTTCAATCCTGGCGACCGTGAACTCGGACGAACAACTGTCGTCGGATCTGAAAGTCACCTTTGCCGATTTTCGTGAGAGCGGCAGCTTCCAAGAACTCGATGACCTGGTGCTTGGGCAATATGCCTCGCGACACAAAGACGCCGAGCGATTGCGACGCAAACTTGAGAAAGAGCTCGAAGACAACTTCGCCGCACAGTTCGATCTGCGGCGCTTGAATGGCTTCCTCCGCCAGTACCGCGCAGACAAGACCGAACGTTCCGCGCTGGCGAAGCGCCGGACCGATCGGGACAAGGCATTGAAGGTTCAGCAATTGATCGCGGATCTCGGCAACGCGCCGAGGATTTCGAAGGAAATGAGGAGCGTCTTCGCAGAGAATCTAAGCAATCTGATTTCTTCAAGAGAGCCTTATCAACATCTCTGGCATTCCGGCGACATTCATCGACGAGGGCGGCGGCACTCGATCATCCCAAGAAGACGATCACACTGTTCGCCGCGGGCAGGAAGGCAGCCAAACTCGCGCCAGAACGGGGTTACGAGCAGATGCGTCAGCTAGCGCTCGGTATTCCTGGCGTGGGCGTGAATATGATCACGGCGATTCTCTGCACCTTCGCCCCGAAGCGGTACGCTGTCTTCAACGGCAATACCTCCGGCGCCCTAGCGGCGATCGGCATTGGCGCGCCTCGAAGTCCAACTGTCGCAACGCTGTCGGCCGAACGATACACGCAATTGTGCGCTACCATCGACGCGCTGCGGAGGCGCATCGGTGGCGCTGATTTCACGGACGCCGACGCGTTTCTCAACTGGCTGTATTTCAAGACGAAGCCTTCCAAGCGCGCGCATGAGGGAGGCGCCCCAAAAACCTCACCTTGCGTGTCGCGGCCACGCCAAGTTGTCCGGCAGCACCGCGCCTCTAATCGGCCGTTCAGGCAGAGTTTGCCTTCACCGAAAGCGGGCAGTCCGTTCGAGTGAACCACATGGCCCATAGTGCCCCAATCGAACGAATCTCGCTTCTATGGCGTGACCCGAACGGCGCTCTCAGCACGCCCACGGCATCAGAGTTGTCAGCTGGAAATAAATGCGCCAGGTGAGTAGCGCCCCGAGCCCGCAGACGACAAGGATGATGCCAAGGACGAATCGGTGAAGTGTAATCCGGTTTTCCAGCTTGCGATAAAGAGGGAGGAACTCCGCGGCGACGACCGAGTAATCGCCCTTCAGCTTGGTCTTCTGTCGGGTCAGATCGTCGTCTATCGTCGACAGCGTCAGCAGCTGGTTGACGATGGCAAACGCCAGGAGGGCAACGAACAGCGTTGCACCGAGCGAGATGGCGAGGTTTGCCCAGAAATTCACGTCGCATTGAGTTGCGGGCTTGAGCTGCGTGGCGATGATCACACTCGCGACGGGAATGCCCATTATCTGGTTCTGGATGTCATGGAATGTCTTATGGATCTTACCGGTGTAGTCCGCGATGGCCTCTTCCGCCTTCCCCCGGATCTTGTCGTACGAGAACTCCGACGCGAACAGCCTATAGCTGTCCTCGCACTTTGTGACGAAGTCCCGAAAGTGTCGAAGAAGGTACCTGAAGCGCTCGCCTTCGGGATGGGTGCGACACGTCTCGATGAGCGTGGTAGCAACGATCGCAGCCTTCTGGTCCTTGTGCACCTTCTGCATGACGAAGTTCTCGAACTCGTCGACCAGTATGGAGTTTACGGAGACAAGGTCCGATGACCTGAAGTCTACACGGACCATCAGCCGGATCGAGCCGAGGAACAGCATCTCCGCCTGGTACGGGTCGAGAAACGCAGCCGCCTCTTTTAAGGTGCGGACCAGGCGCAATGCGTTCCGGTAGCGCGCGACGGCGTCGGGAACGACGGTATCGTTGTAGGCGAACCTCTCCTCGATCAGGTAATAGCGCTCCGGCTCGGCTATGCGGTTGCGACGGTTCTCGAGCAGCCGGTCGAGGGTGAGCGCGAGGAAGCCAAGTCCTGTGCGTGGAGCGCCGATTTCGACGCTAACTGTCGCGCCTATGACGACCGCCGACGCTGAGTCGACCGTGAATGCCGCGTCGTCGAAAGCCTTCTCATCGCTTTCAATCTGCTTCAGCGTTTCCACAATGCTGTAATCGCGGACCGTCAACTTTCCCGCGGAGCCATCTTTCGAGAACTCCGTGTTGCGGTAGAGTGCTATCAGCTGGTCGAACGTGATCATGAGGCTACGCTACTCCTGATCGTGTTCCAGTCTTTCGATCAGGTCGGGAGGGAGTTCGGTGAAGGTCAGGGTCTTCTTGTCGTCGTTATAGACGATCTTGCCGTCGGTAAGGGCTTGCCGATTGAATTCGACCGACCAGAGCCGCGTCTTCGCGGAGAACTTCACCATCGGCGACAGCGCTCGCTTCTTCGGAACGAAGCCGTCGCCAAGTCCGACATCCGGATCTCCGAGCGATTTGGCGAGTTCTTTCGGGTTCTCTGGAAAGAGCTCGTTGGAGAATGTCTCGAGATCCAAAGGCTCGTTGTCCCGGATGTATCGCTGGCAGATGTCGTACGCCTTCTGCAGGAAAGCTTGCTTGTCCTTCACGAAGCCCTTCGCCGGCTCGGCGAAACCGTTCAGCACGCGCACCAGTGTCCTGGTATCCTCGAGGTCCTGAACGGTGCTGTCGCAACCGAGGAACTCCTTGAAGTACTCGGCGACGTTCCCCTTGCCCTTTAGGAAGCCGATGTAACGGTCCGCCGAGTTAGTCCATGCCGTCATGTTGATCCGGCCGGCGAAGCGGAAGCCGTCGAGGTCGAGGTGTTCGACTGACGCGATGTCAAAGCTTTTGGTGAGCGCCGCACCGAGCTTGTCGTTGATGATCGCCACTAGCAGAAACCGTTGCTCGTCCTTCTCGAGATGCGCGAAAAGGACGTGACCGCCCGTCGCCCCGGGCTTTCGGCGCGCCTGAACGGTCAGTGTCGTCATCAGCTTGGCCGTGAGCGTGGCGAAGTCCTTGAAGTCGCCCTTCCGGAACTCGTCAAGATAGGTCTGTGCCGGATAGTTGTCGGAGCTTGCCGCGAAGCGCCCGTGAGACTTCGAGGCGCGGCTCGCATACATGGCGTGCAGCTCGCCGACCACGCGCTCCACCGTTTCCGAGACCTTGAGGTGCGCGTTACCCGACACCGTTTCAAAACTCTCGGAATTCCTCTTCAGGTCGTGCACCGCGACCTGAATGACCTGCTCGACCATCGAATCCTCCCCCTCGTGATGGCAGTTATGCGAGACGTGAGGGCCCGAACGCAAGTGTTCGAAGGATTAGCAGACCGAATATCCACGCCATGCGTGTCGAAAGGCGGAACGTCTTTCGATCCGCTCATGGCCTACGATCGCAGCGCGGTTTGGATCTTCTTCCACTCAGGAATTTCATCGAAATGGTACTTACGCAGCCTCGTGAAAAGATCGAACGCGTGAAGGGTTCTTAGGATTAAGAGCGGGGCATTGAACGACGCCATTAGCACGCCCGAGAGAGTATCTTGCCGTTCAGCGAGCAACGCCTTGAGAACGACGATCTCGTTGCCGGGGTCTACGATCCAGGCTCCGGCATTGGCAACGAAGGTCACCGACACGGAGTCGGCAGCCGGGTGACCGATCTCGCAAAGTTTCGCGTAGGAACGGCTTTATGCCGGGAATCTTCATTCCATCCACGTGGTCGACGTACTGGAAGGTCTGCATCGCCTTGCGACTGCCGGTGTCTTTTCGGTCTTCAGCACCTTCCGGGCATGCGTGAAGTGTATCAGCGTGTCTTCCAACTCCTTAGCGGACAGCATGGGCTCCCCAGCCTGACCCGAAATCTCGGCTCGTATCGCATCCTTGTTGTAGGCGAGCGTCCGGGCCACTGGTCCCAGGCTGTGGTTTATATCGCCTGCGGATTCGATCAGGCTTCTACACGCCGACGCGCAGCCATATAGACTTCCCGCCTCATGTTCGCGGACCGCCACCTTGATCCACCTGGACGTACGGAACACCGATGCGACCGAAGCCATATGCGCCCGGTACAGCATCTCCGTCCAATAGATGTGCCCCATGTACGCCCGCCCGATCGATTCGTCGCGAGCCCTGTATTCGAAATCCGACAAGTCCTTGAAAGTGTACCTGTCTCTCATCAGATCAGGCGCAATGTCGTTGACGATGCGGCCGTAGAGTTCGGAATTCTTCCGAACACTGCGGACTTTTCTTAATGTCCAGATCGAGAGCTGGTGTCGAGGGCGAAACTTGGACCATGCAGCGATCGTCTTTCAAACACATCCTAACAGAGAAGCCGGACGCCATGCGAAGCACGTCGGTGACCGGCTGCTTTCGTATCTTCATTCGCCAAGACCGACCGCCTACTGTCGGCCCAAACGGGACGTCTGAGTAGTGGCTCGCTGATCGCCACTCCTGGCGCAAAGCTGCCAATCGTTGTGCGGCGCCCTCGTCGACTTCGATCGACGAGCCGAAATTGCCTTGCTCCATCTAAAGTTTGAGCGATGAGTTAAAACCGATATGATTAGAAATATCGGTTTCAGCACCAAAGAGTGGCAACTCTGCGACGGCGGTTTTTCGACGGTCCTCGGGATAACGGCTCCGATTTCGACACTGAGGGAGGGTGCGCAAGAGGGCCAGCGGGATGTCGCAGGTGGTTAGCCCCGGTCGTGCACAATGCAATGTAGCCGTCCACCGACTTGCCCCACGAGTCCGCTTAGAAACGCTCTCCTCCCGTGATCCACAGTCCACACGTTGCTACCAGTTTACGCCGCACGAGCTAGTCAGGCCGCTTCCGCTTAACGAGGCTCTTCTTATTTTAGCCCAACACGATCTGCTCGCAGCGAAATGGCAACTAGGATGCGGCTTTGTGCTTCGACACCAACCCGCCCGGAGTATCAGGACCGAGGCAGCGTCCATGAAGAGTGACGCAATCTCGTATCCCCCACGAGGGCTATCTCGTGAGGAAGCAGCTCGTTACATCGGTGTCGGATCGACGCTTTTTGACGAGATGGTTGCCGATGGGCGTATGCCAAAGCCCAAGCGCATCAATAGCCGCGCTGTCTGGGATCGTGTAGCCTTGGATATCGCTTTCACCTCGTTGCCGGACAAAGACAGCGGCCTTCAAGAGCTGTTGGAACGAAGCAAACGGGGCGTGGAAAAAAGATAGCAACTACGCTCGTTGCGTATACGCTGCAGGCGTAGTACGATGATAGCCCGTGCGGAAGGCATGATGTGAACGAGAATGAGAAACTTGCGCAAGACGTGAAAGCATGGCGGGCAAAGGAAGGGGTTACTGCCGAAGCCGCGGCCAAGGTACTGGGAATACCGAGGCGCACCTTTGAAGGCATAGAGCAAGGAAGAGGGTTTCGTTACCCGGTGCTCCTGCGCGTTGCCATCAAAAGCAAAACCCTTTCGCTACGGGCGAGTCTGAAAGGGTCCCCCGGACTGAAAGGAGCATTTGATGGCTCGGCCATTTAAGGATGCCCGTTACCCTGGGGTATCTTCGCGCCTCAAGAACGGCAAGCTAATCTATCGCTACCGCGCAAAGGGCATGCCTGAAATCCGCCTTCCCGGTAAGCCCGGCGATCCCGAGTTCGAGGCGGCTTACGAGAAGGCCACGCAGGGTCAAGGCAAGAAGGCAGTTATCGTCGATTTGCCCGGTCGGGCACTGCCAAAAACCTTTGGTCATGCCGCGCGCCGGCTTGAAACGACAATGGAGTGGTTGGGCTTTGATGAAGCCACGCAGCAGAAGAATGCGCGACTGATTGAGCGTTTTCTCAACCTGCCGGTCGATCCCAACTACCCACTCACCTGGCGCAATACTCCTGTTGAACATCTCGACGCGGATCGGCTTCGCGCCATCATTGAAGGCATCTTCAGGACGAACCGCACAGTCGCCAAACACACGTTGGTCGCCATCAAGAAGCTTCTATGGGTCGCGACCGATGTCGAAAAATGGATCAAGCCGCAGGATGATCCGTCGCTATCTATCCGCGTGCGGGTGCCCAAATCGACCAAGAACCCAGCTTGGCCAATTGCGATGCGCGAAAAGTTCGAGGAGCGACACCCCATCGGTACAGCCGCGCGCACCTGCTATGCACTGGGGTTCTGGCTTGGAAATCGGCGCGGCGATATCGCTGCTCTTGAGTGGGACGATCTTTTAACCGAAGAGATCGAACTGTTCGACGGCTCGCTGGTGCTAATCGAGGCCTTTGATTTCCGCCAGAAGAAGAACCGCAACCGCCATGGCGGGCGGGAGATGTTCATTCCAGTCGTAGACAAACTAGCAACGGCCTTGGACCTGCTCGATCGCTCGAGAGGCGGCACGGTCTTAAAGAACGCCTATGGCAGGTCATTCTCGGAAAAGAGCCTGACCGGCATGATGCAGCACTGGACGCGGCAGGCGGGAATTCCAAGCGGCTACACGCTTCATGGCCTGCGCCGCACCTTCGGCACCTACCTCGCTGAATGCAACATCCAGGCGCGCGCCATCATGGAGGCGATGGGTCATTCCTCCATGACGGTAACAGATGAGTATGTGCGTGAGGCCAATAAGAAGCGGATCGCGGTTGATATTGCTCGTGCCATCAACGAGCGCGAGGCCAAACGCGACGCCATGAAGCGGCGGGCAAACCTCCGCATCGTCAGATAATCAAATCGAGTCGGAACAAACCGGGACCACGGTCCTGCTTTGGGCCCATAATGGGCCCAAAACGTTTTGGGCCGAGGGCACTTTTTGTGAATAAAAACAATGGTTATGGTGGGCCCGGAGGGACTCGAACCCCCAACCAAGCGGTTATGAGCCGCCGGCTCTAACCATTGAGCTACAGGCCCCACGCGGGCTGGCTTAGTGTTTTTCGCCGCCCGGCACAAGGCTTTCGAAAGCGCTGGCGGCAAATGCCAAAATCAGCTCATATTCGCTCCGTACAGCGGCGTGCGCGCCCATCAGGCGCGTGAACTGGTCCGGACTGCCCGCAACGCCGGGAATCGATGCCTTTTTCGAGTCTGGGCAGAGGTGATACCGGATCGCAGATTTCGAGGAGTTTTCATGACCAAATATCTTTTGCCTGTCGCGCTCGCTGCCGCGATCGCGTTTCCGGCGCTGGCAAGCGCCGCCGACACCCAGCCGCCTCCGCGAATTGTCGTCTCGGGCGAAGGCGAAGCGACTGTCGCGCCGGACATGGCGATCCTGACGCTCAGCGTCATGCGTGAGGCAAAGACCGCGCGCGCCGCGCTTGATGCCAACAATGATGCCATGGCGGCCGTGATCGCGGCGATGAAATCGGCCGGAATTGCCGATCGCGACCTGCAGACAGCCGGCATCCAGATCAATCCGCGCTACAATTACACCAACAAGGCGGACGGCAGCCAGGAAGCCGAACTCGTTGCCTACCAGGTGACGAACACACTGTCGGTGCGCGTGCGCGACGTCGACAAGACCGGCGACATCCTCGACAAGGCGGTGTCGCTCGGGGTCAACCAGGGCGGCGGCATCGCCTTCACCAATGATGATCCGAAGGCCACCATCACCGAGGCGCGCAAGAAGGCGGTTGCCGACGCGCTCGCCAAGGCCAAGACGCTCGCCGCGGCCGCCGGCGTCAACCTTGGCAAGGTGATCGAGATCACCGACCAGAACGTCGCGCCGGCGCCGATGCCGTTGAACGCCAAGGCTTTCGATGCCGCCCGCGCCGCCGTGCCGGTGCAGGCCGGCGAGAATTCCTACACCGTCCAGGTGACCGTCACGTTCGAGCTGAAATAGCTAGCCCGCCGCTTTGGTAATCCGACAAAAACAAAACCCCGGAGGACCGATCCTCCGGGATTTTATCTGAGCCACGCTTCAGCACTGGCCGAAGGGGCTCCACTACTCACAGGTGACGTCGGCGAGAGTCATCCTGCTCCCGACCTCGCAGAAGGTCAGCTGGTCCTGCAGAGGATCATGCCCAACCTGTCCTCGCAGGCTCCAGAAAAGCCTCAGCGATAGATGATCGGGCAGCCACGCTCGTTGGCGAAGACCACCACCACGCGGTCGCCATACTGACGGCCGGCCACCTTCACCGTTCGCCGGCTGATGTCGACGATGCGGACGCGGTGCAGGCCCATACGCTCGGCCTTGTCGAGCGCGCGGTCCGGCGAACAGCCGCGGCGGCGCCAGTCGCGATCGCGGCGGTAATAGCCATCATCGCCGGTGTAGACGCCGAAGCGCGGATCGTGATTGTTGCCGAAGCCGAGATAGAGGCTGTCCGCATGCGCCGCCGGGATGGCGCCGAGCGTGCAAAGCCCGACAAGGGCCGAAAGGGCTGCCGTCTTGATCTGGTTGAACATTGTCTCTCTCCTTGTTGTGGGCCTCTCGCCCTTGAACGGATGATTGGCGAACCAATGATTACAAAATGCCTTTTTGTGTCTGAACTTTGTGCGAACCGGCCGTTCATGTCCGGTTCATGTGGAAGAAAGGCAAAACCCCTCACCCGAATGCACTTCCAAATCTGACGCGGGGAACGCGTCACCGCGGCCCCAGTCCCTCGAGTTTCAAGATGCGAAGCCGCAGGCTTCGTCATCAAGATGCGAAGCCGTCAGGGTTCGTCATCAAGCACATAATCAAAATAGTCGTCCGGTTCGGCGAGATCCGTTTCCTTGGCCTTCACCCGGCCGCGGATCGAGATCCCGGCCTCATGCACAGTCTCCGCGCTTCCCGAAACCAGTTTGTGCCACCAATAGAGGTCGTGTCCCTCGGCGATGAGCCGGTAGGCGCATGTCTTGGGCAGCCAGGTGATCGTGCGCACATTCTGCGGTGTCAGCCCGACGCAATCGGGCACGCGCGCCAGCCGGTTGGCATAATCCGAGCAAAGGCATTTTTCGGCGTCGAACAGCCGGCAGCCGACGCTCGTCCAATAGATTTCGCCGGTATCCTCGTCCTCGAGCTTGGACAGGCAGCATTTGCCGCAGCCGTCACATAGTGATTCCCATTCGGCCGGGGTCATGGCCTCGAGAGTCTTGGTTTTCCAAAATGGCGCATTCATGCCGCTGGATTTGGCCCTCCGGGACCTGTCGGTCAAGCACTGCTGTCACAGGACCCATTATCAACATTAGAAAAACACGAAATTGCCTTCAAAAGGCCGGCCGGGCATCCTTGGCTGACAACAATGCCCGGCGGAACCAATTGATGCTGTTGAAAGTTTGGGCAGGGATGGGACCCCAGTAGGAGAAAATCGATATGAAACGCCAACCACGGATTCTGGCAGGTACGGCAATCGGCCTGCTAATGGCATCCGCGCCGTTGGGCGCGTATCCGCTGCAGGCCGATCTCGGCCCTTCGCGGGGGACGCCGTTTATCCTAGCGCAGTCGAACTGCGCCGAAGGCCAATCGGCTGAGGAATGTGCGCAAGGCCAGCAGGGGCAAGCCGAGCAGCCGAGGAAAAAGAAGCGCGAGCAGCAGTCGGAATCGGCGCCGACCGAACAGTCCGCCGAGCCCGAGCAGAAGCCGCGCCGGAAGCGGCAGGACCAGCAGCAGTCCGGCCAGGCGGAAGAGGCGGCCCCGGCGGAGCAGCAGCTCAAACCGCGCAAGAAACGCGATCAACAGCAGCAGATCGAGGCAGCCCCTGCCGATCAGGGCGGACAGGCTGCGACTGACGAGCAGCAGCCGCGCAAGAAGAAGCGCCAGCAGCAGACCGAAACCGCACCGGCCGAGCAGCCGGCCGAACAGGCCGCGCCGGCGAGCGACGAACAGCAGCCGCGCAGGAAGAAGCGCCAGCAGCAGCAAACCGAAACGGCGCCGGCAGAGCAGCCCGCCGAACAGGCGGCGCCGGCGAGCGACGAACAGCAGCCGCTCAGGAAGAAGCGCCAGCAGCAGCAAACCGAGACTGCACCGGCCGAGCAGCCTGCCGAACAGGCGGCGCCCGCCAACGACAACACGCCGCAGGACAAGCTGCGCAGGAAGAAGCGGGATCAGCAGCAAACCGAGACCGCCCCGGCCGAGCAGGCGCCGAAGACCGAAGCCCCTGCCGGCGAGGCACAGCAGGCCGAGCCACAGCAAAACAATCAGCAAGCAGCACCGGCCGAAGGCGAACAGCCTCTGGACAAGACCAAGAAGCGCAGACAGACGGTCGGCGAGCAGCCCGGCACCGGTCAGGCGGTGACGGGAGATCAACCTTCGACCAAGCAGCCCTCCAGCGAAGGCCAGGCAACCACCCAGCCCGCTACCGGTGAGCAGCCGGCTGAAGGCGGCGCGAACGCCGGCGCTGCCGCACAGGGCGAGACCCCTGCCAACGCGAACGAGGCTCCCATCCTCGACAGCCAGAAGGATGTCGTTCGCAAGCGCAAGGGCCGCCAGCCGGCCGGCCAGAACGAGAATGGCCAGGCCGGTGTCGAGCAAGGCGGCAACCAGGCTGGACAGCAGGGCGGCGCTCAGGCCGAGCAGCGGCCTGCCGCGGTCGATCAGGGGCCGCCGCCCACCGACGACAAGGCGGCCCAGCAGGCGATCAAGCCTGAGAAGCTTGTTCCGGTCACCGAGGAAAAGGGCAAGCGGATCGAACTTACGCCCGAGCAGGTGGTCCGTGAGCGCCGCCGGCCCCAGGGCGCGGATGTGGTGAAGCAGTTCGGCGACCGCGTGATCCTCCAGTTCAACAACCAGACTTTCGTGGAAAGCAACGAGGCTCCTCGCATCACCCGTGGCGCCAGGGACGTCTATTACGAGGATCTGCCGCGCGGCCGCACCCGCGAGACCGTGGAGCGCGAGAATGGCGTCAAGATCGTCACCATCCGCAACCGCAATGGCGACATCGTCCAGCGTTCGCGCATCACGCCTGACGGGCGCGAATATGTCCTGAGCTATGTCGACGAGCGCTATTACCAGGATGTCGACGACTGGCGCGATCCAGGCGACGACCTGCCGCCGATGCGTCTCGACATATCGCGTCGGGACTACATCCTGGATTCGGAAGAAGTCGAGGATCCGGACGAGTATTACACATTCCTCGAGCAGCCGCCGGTGGAGAGGGTGCAGCGTCTCTACT
>NZ_RZST01000629.1:0-1260 GCF_003997575.1 Mesorhizobium sp. M1A.F.Ca.IN.022.07.1.1 | reverse complement strand
GGCGAGGAGGCGGCGCTGCTTTCGCCCCTGCCGCTTTCGGCGCTGCGCATCGCGCCCGAAACCCGCGCCAGCCTGGAAAGCGGCAGGGGCGAAAGCAGCGCCGCCTCCTCGCCGCCGGCAACGATGCGGTCGCCGTGGAAGCGCGCCGCCTGGGCGGCGCCCGGCGTCGAGGCGAGGCCGGCGCGAACATCGAAACCCTGCTGGAAGAAACGGGTGAGGATCTCGTCCTGCATGGCCCGCTCGTCACCAAACAGGTGCGTGCAGCCGGTGACGTCGAGAAACAGCCCGTCCTCGCCGTCGATCGCCACCAGCGGCGTGTAGCGGTCGCACCAGTCGGCGAGGCCTTCGAGCAGGCGGCGGTCGGCCTCCGGGTCGGCCTCCACCACATCGATCGACGGATGCATGGCGCGCGCGTCGGCAATGCCCATGCCGCGCTTCAGCTTCAGCGCCTCAGCCCGCTCGTCGAGGGCTGCGATGCGCTGGGCGTTGCTGTCGCGATGGCTGATCACAAGCGGTGGGCAAGATGGGGGCAGGTGATGCGAGGGCCGGGAACGCCAGGACCGCCCCAGACGCTGGCGCAGGATCCGCTCCGCGCAAAGATAGGGGAACCACAGCGACAGAATTCGCTGCCCGCTCTTCCTCGGGCCTTCTTTCGGCAAAAGCGTGCTCATCGGGGTTCCACTCCAGTGTGAATTGTCCGGGCAGGGCCGTGCGGCTCTTGCCGATATCGACGGTGAAGGCGGGGCGGCCGATCGAGCCGGCCAGCGCGCCGGCGAGCGTTTCGCGGCTCGCCGCGGGCGCTGCCGAAACAATGAGGCGCACGGGCGCCGCGGTGGGCTCGGCCTGGCCGGCCTGACGCAGCAAAAACACCGGCCGGCCGGCGCTCTGGGCGCGGGCGTGCAACCGCCGCGTCGCGGTAAGGTCGAGAAGCCGCGGGCTGCCGCGGATCTCGAGGAGGACGGCGGCGAAGGCCGTCATGCGGGCGGCCTCCTCGGCGATCCACAGCGCGTCGACCAGTTTCGGCGCTTCGGAAAACAGCAATTGTTCGGGCTCGATGCCGAAGAAGGCGTGGAGGCCCCTGGCATAGGGAAAGCCGGCCTCGCTGTGGCCTCGCCGGATGCCTTCCTCAACACCGGCGTAGAACGCCTCGACACCGCCCTCGGCGGCGGCCTGCCCAAGGCGGCGCTCAGTGAAATCCATGGGCTGGAGACCCGCGATGCCGGCGCCGTGGCCGGCATCGCGGGTCTCCAGCCCATGGAT
>NZ_RZST01000628.1:0-1261 GCF_003997575.1 Mesorhizobium sp. M1A.F.Ca.IN.022.07.1.1 | reverse complement strand
CCGCCGAAGGGTGCCGCCAGCGACGACTTCCTCGACGCGGCCGCCATGATGTTGATCGCCGGCCGCATCGCCAGCGGCGAGGCGCGGCCCTCGCCCGATCCGCCGCTGACCGACCGCTTCGGCATTCAGGTCGCCATCTGGGCATGACCGAACGGGGCGGCCGGCATGCGTTTGCGACGCCGCCATCCGCAATTCGGCATTGCCCGCGACCGGCTTTTGCCGCTAGAGGCTTTTTCGATCGCAACGAGCTGCCGCCCAAACCCGGAAAGGCGCCCATGCCCCATCTCCCCGAACATCTGCTGACCGGCTATCGCAACTTCATGAGCGGCCGCTATCCCGCCGAAAGCGACCGCTACCGCTCGCTGGCGCGCGAGGGCCAGGCGCCCGAGACCATGATCGTCGCCTGCTGCGATTCCCGCTCGGCCCCCGAAGCGATCTTCGATGCCGGGCCGGGCGAGCTCTTCGTGCTGCGCAATGTCGGCAATCTCGTGCCGCCCTATGAGCCGGACGGCGAGTTCCACTCGACCTCTGCCGCGCTCGAGTTCGCCGTGCAGAGCCTGAAGGTTAAGAACATCGTGGTGATGGGCCATGGCCGCTGCGGCGGCATCCGCGCCGCGCTCGATACCAATTTTGCGCCGCTGTCGCCCGGCGATTTCATCGGCAAATGGATGAGCCTGATCGCGCCGGCTGCCGAGACCGTCTCGTCCAGCACCTTCATGACAGCGACCGAGCGCCAGACGGCGCTGGAGCGCATCTCGATCCGCTATTCGATCGCCAATCTCAGGACATTCCCTTGCGTTTCGATCCTCGAGGGCAAGGGCAAGCTTACCCTGCACGGCGCCTGGTTCGACATCTCGACCGGCGAGCTCTGGGTGATGAACAAGGAGACCGGCGATTTCGAGCGGCCGGAGCTTTGATGGAGGGTTGATGGAGCGGATCTGGTGTAGGTTTTTCCTTGCGGCAGCGCTGCTGCTGTCCGCGACGATCAGCGCCAGCGCCGATGACAGCGCCGTCATCGATCGTTGGTATTCGGCACTCCTGGTCGCCGACCGCACCGAACTGTCCGAATTGCTTTCTGAAGAGGTGCACATGAAGCTCGACGATGTCGGCGTCGTCCAGGACAAGCAGGAATTCCTCGCGTCGATCGACGAATGGCAAGGCGCGGTTGCCGGCGCCGCCATCCGCCATCGCATCGAGAAGAGCGAAAAGGGCGAGACCACGGTGCTCGCCTGCTACGATTTCCCCGAGAACGACACGCTGA
>NZ_RZST01000627.1:0-1272 GCF_003997575.1 Mesorhizobium sp. M1A.F.Ca.IN.022.07.1.1 | reverse complement strand
GACGGGGGGCGCGACCGACGGTCGCCCGCTCGTCTTCGGCATCCGTCCAGAGGACGTCTATCTGGAAGGGGGCGCGCCGGTCGAGGCTAAGGTCCACGATGTCGAGAACCACGGCGTCGAGAAGATCGTGACGCTGAGGGTCGGCGACACGATGCTGAGAGCCACCGTGCCGGCGAGAACCGCCGTCGAAATCGAGCAGCCGGTCCGCTTTGCCTGGAACGCGGACAAGGTGGTGCTGTTCGATAAGGGCAGCGGGGTGAGCCTGCGGCACGCCGGATAGCGGGCGGACCGGCCGATTGCTGTCGGCTTGCACTTACTTCGGCAGATAGGTCTCGTAGGGCGTGTCGTTGATCAGCAGGATCACGCATTCGGTGTCGGACAGGCAGGCATCGTCATGCATCTCGTTGGCTTTCTGGGTCCAGTAGGAGCCCGGCGGCAACTCGACCCTGGTCGCCTCGCCGCCCTGGATCTGCCAATGCGCCCAGAGCCCCTTGATGACCACGGCGCGATAGTCGGCGGTGTGCGCGTGGACCGGTGCGCGCCAGTTCCCGGGAACTTTGAGCAGCGTGCCGGCCGCGCCCTCGGTCCGCGAGCCCCATAGCGGGCCGAGGCGCTGCGGCTGGTCCGGCGCTTCGACGACATAAGGGATCTTGTCGGCCGTCAGATAGCTGTCTTCAAGGCCGAATGCCTGCCCCGGAGAGATGGTGAGCGCGGCGAGCGCAAGCGCTGCGAGTTGATTAGCCATGAGCGGTTCCTCCTCGGCTCAGCTTAGGCAATCCCTGTCGGTGAAGAATGACGCGTCGTCCAAAAGACTTGGCAATTCCTCCAGCGTGGTAGCGTCCTGAACGCCGGCTGTCAGGATTGCTCGCCGCCGCCATTGCGCAGATGGCTCGGCGCGACACCCATCACCCGCTTGAAGGCGCGGCTGAAGGAAGCTTCCGAATCGTAGCCCAGTTTCGCCGCCACGACAGACACCCGCATGCCGTCGCGGGCGAGCCATTGCCGCGCCTGATGCATGCGCACGCGCAGCACATATTTGGCCGGCGTCTCGCCGACCACGGTGGCGAAGCGCTGCGCGAAGGCGGAGCGAGACGCGCCCATCAATCGGGCCAGGGCCCCGACCGTCCAATCCCGGTCGGGCTGCAGATGAATAGCGGCGAGCACCTTGCCGACGTCAGGATTGCGCACCGCGGCGATCCATCCGGTCGCGTCGCCGCAGCCGTTCTCTACCCAGGAGCGGATGATTGTGGCGGCGACGCGACCGGATGGATC
>NZ_RZST01000626.1:0-1310 GCF_003997575.1 Mesorhizobium sp. M1A.F.Ca.IN.022.07.1.1 | reverse complement strand
TGTCAGAAGGCATGTCGCACGCGCCGTTTCGTTTCAGTTGAACCACAGCGCGAATATCAGGAATCCGGCGCCGCCGAACTCGCGCTGAATCTGATTGAAATCGTCGCTGGTGAGGATTTTTCCACTTTCGAGGTAAGGCGCGATGGCCGGGCCGGTGATCGACAGGACGAGGTCGAAAGGTTTCGGCTCGTCGAAGAAGCGCTTCATGTTGATGCCTTTGCCGATGACGCGGAAATGCGGCAGCAGCACGCGGCCTTCGAGAAGGTCCTCAGCCATGGTCAGGGCGGCAAGCCATGCCTGCACTTGCGCCTCGCCGACCTCGAGGCCGGTGAGCGGGTTGACGCCCTTCTGCTGCGGTCCCGGCAGCCATTCGCGGTCATTGTCGGTTTCGGCGCGTATCGCTTTCCAGTCCTCGCGCGAAAGCCGGATCATCTCCAGCAGGTGACGGCGCGCCGCCTTCCGGCGCTCCGGCTCGATCACCGGCCAGTTGACGAGATGCACCAGCGAGATGAAGTCGGCAAAGCGCCATTCCGAGGCGAAGATGCTGCCGCTCATGCCGCCATCCGGCGGGACCAGCGCGTCCTGCAACGGCAGTTTCGCGCGCGGAAACAGCATGTGGAAAGAGCCGTCGAACATGGCTCTGAAATCATGCGCCAGCCAGAAATCGGCCTGCGCCATCAGGAACTCGGCGTAACCTTGCAGCCAGAAACCGTCGGCGCGGTCGAAGCGGAAGGTAAGCGAAGGGGCGGCATCGCTTGCGTCGACGCCGCCGCGTGAGAGCGAGGCCATGATCGCGGCGATGCTTTCGTCAGGCGCGATGTTGCCGTCCTCGTTGAGATCGATACCGGCATGAGCGAGGTCGACCACCATGCCGATATCGGCATCGGCGGGCACCGAGCCCAGCGTGGCGGCGGATTTCTCCAGACGGTCGCGGAAAGCGATCAGGATGGCGCGGAACTTTTCATAGGTCAGCGGCTCGGGACTGGGATTGTCCGGCACGGGCAGCCGCATCAGCGGTAGCATGAAGGATTGCGGGCTCTCGAAACCGTGCCGATGCAGACCGCTGGCCAGGATTTCCAGCGCGGTAAAGAATTCGCCGGCGCCGGCGGCATAGGCCGATGCCGGATCGCTCGGTGCCGCCGCCTCCAGTGCCGCCAGGGCTCTGTTCCGCTCGGAAACGGTTTTCGCCTCGAACAAGGCGGCAGGGTCGGGGCTAGCCGCTTTGGCGTAAGCAAAGGGCAGGAGCAGCAAGAGTGCGAGTGCCACAAGGCCCGACAGTCGCTTCACGATGGATCCTCCCGTCCCAATCC
>NZ_RZST01000625.1:0-1334 GCF_003997575.1 Mesorhizobium sp. M1A.F.Ca.IN.022.07.1.1 | reverse complement strand
GAGAAGACCCGCTACCGGAACTCCCCTCGACATCGCGAAAGTCATGACGAAAAGAGTCAACGGGCACGGGATCAGGCCAGCCATGAAACCGACGGCCTCGCCCTCATGCTTGAGATGGTGGCCGTGGCTGGATGCCCGCCAGATCATCCAAACGCCGATAAGTCCGAGCAGCCCGCGGCTGACATCCTCCAGCAGCGGAGCTCGGCCGACGCTGCCAAGTGCGACCGAGACCAGCGGCAGAGACAACGCGGCGATGATCACTGCGATGGTGACATGAGTGATGGACAGCGTGATGGACACGAGCAGGCCACGTGCGACCTTGGCGTCCGAGCCGGGAAGATAGGTAGCCAACACCGCCTTACTGTGGCCGGGCGTGAGCGCGTGGGCGGCGCCGAAGACGACGCTCATTGGCAGGAACGCCATGAAGCCAGCCAGTCACCGCCGCTGGACAGCAATTTGATCTGGTCGGCGAGCGCCAGGTAGATCGTGCGGTGAGCCCCGGCAGCAGCGGTTGAAGCCAGCAGCGCAGCGCTCAATACCGTGCCCGTCAGCCGCGTATGCGCTCGCCCTGCCTAGTCGTTTATCGACCTCTGGCAGCCCAAACAGGCGAATATGGGACCGCGCGCAAAGCCTTCAGTCGTCGACGATGGAACTAACTATATTGACGTTCGATCAGCGTGCCTGGGCAAGCCGCCGATGCGGCCCAGCCGTGGCTCCGTCCGCTGTGCTCAGGCTGGCCGGGTCTCACCCACAGTCGCGCGGATATAGTTCAGGTTCATTGTCCCGACCTGACTGCTGTCGGCGATCTTGAATCCGTCTTCGGCCAAAAGAACCCCAATCGCATCCATGTCGACATGACCGTGCCGGTGCAGCCGCGGGAACCGGGATTGGCGCCGCGGCCTGCCGAAATCTATCAGAACCAGTCGGCGGCCAGACTTCAGGACGCGCCGAGCCTCTCGGAAGAACGCCGAGCGGACGGGCCTAGACAGGTGATGCAGCATTAGCGTGCCGATCACGACGTCGAAATGTTCGTTCGGGAAGGGAATCTCCTGGGCGGTCGCATGGACGAAGTCGATTTCCAGACCCGCGCGAACGGCTTTGGAGCGCGCCCGGTCGATCATTTCGGCGGACGCGTCCACGCCAGCGACGCTGCCGGCCGGACCGACCAGCCGCTTTGCTGCGATGGCCAACGTGCCCGTGCCGCAAGCCACATCGAGCATCGCCTCGCCGCGCTGAAGATTGGCAAGCCTCAGCATACGGTCACGAAACGCGCCCTCGCGGCCGAATGTCAGCACGCGCGCCAGGAGGTCATAGCCGGCCGCCCGATGTAGCAC
>NZ_RZST01000624.1:0-1334 GCF_003997575.1 Mesorhizobium sp. M1A.F.Ca.IN.022.07.1.1 | reverse complement strand
ACATCAGTTTTCCGCGCCGGGCTGACCTTCGCCGCTAGCAACTGCGGACCCGCCATTTCCGGGTAAAAAAGCCGGTAGCCGGTGCCGAGAAATTTGCCGGCGCCGAGCGCGGCGCGGCCGTCCGTCACCAGGCTTGCGACATCCTCGGCCTGCATGTCATAGGCGCACAGGATCGCCCCGTCGCAGACCTTGCCGACAGCCGCCAGATCGCAGCCACCCAGCCAGCCTTCCTTGAGGTCGATGATGAGGACCTCGGTGACCGGATGCGCCACCTCGCGCAGCTCGGCGACCAGACTGGTCACCGGCTCGAAGCGCCAGACCAGGTAGGCGTGTAGCTCCGGCCACGGCCCGAAAACTTCGAGTCCGCTCGCTGGAAAACCGGGGAAGCGCCGCTCCGGCACTGCGCGCTCGCAGGTCGCGACGATCCATTGCCGGACGAGCGCTCGCGCCCGTTCGGCGTTGACGCCGGCTTTAGCCGCGCGATCGACACAGGACGGACAGAAGCACAGCGACAGCAGGAAGTCCTCCTCGGGCGTCAGGCCGACGCCGTCCTTCTCGTGATGGTATCCATGGGCAAATCCCATGAAGGAAGGGCTTTCGAGTTCGATCCTGTCCGGTTTGTAGCCGTGAGAGATGTCCGCAACCAGCGCCCGGACATAGGCGCGCGCGTCGGGATGCGAGGGACAGAGATTGTAATAGTTGGGATCGCCGAAGGCGTTGCGAGTGACCGCCTCGGGATGAAGCATGCCGAGGCGGGTGTTGTGCAGGCACACCGTCCAGCAAGAGACCCCGGGGCCGCCCTGTTCCCGCCGGCGGACGAGTTGGCCAAGCACGTCGCCGCCTTCGCTGATCACATCCGCGACCTTGGGCTGGATGGCGAGGTCGGCCCATCGCGCCGCTGACGGCTTGAAATAGATGGTGCCATCCTCTGGAAAATAGGCTTTTCGCCGCGGGCTACGCGGCTGCAGGAAGCGACCGGCATGATAGGAGGTGGCCAGGCTGATCATGTTGAGGCCGGCGCGCTGGACAATATCGCGCTCGACCGTCTCCAGGCCGAGATCCTGAATGTCCCAGGGATAGGTCCACATCGAAAGCTGCATGCTCATCCTCGGTTCTTCCTCCCTTCCGGGCCGGCGTCAGCCTTCGACCGGCTCGGCCACTTGCATCAGGCAGTCGCCCGCCTCGCACATGGTGTGCAGCCGGCGCGACAGCACGATGCCGCTTTCGGAGAAACGCATCGCCTCCTCGGCAAGCTCCAGCCGTTCGAGATCGTGATACCATCCCGCCAGCTGGCCAGCACTGACGCTGTCGCCGAGGCGGACCGCAGGCTCGCA
>NZ_RZST01000623.1:0-1341 GCF_003997575.1 Mesorhizobium sp. M1A.F.Ca.IN.022.07.1.1 | reverse complement strand
CCGTTAGCGCCGGCGCTGATCCGAAGCGGGCGGAGCAAGTGATGCTGCAATCCTGGTACGGGCGAGGCGATCCCAGCGTTGGCGACATGGTCAAATACGAAGGGCAGGTCAGCCAGGAGGTGAAGCGACTGGACAGATCCCTTGCGACGCTCGAAATCGGGGATGGCGGGCAGGGGAGGGGAGACCGCGAGCCTGCCGCGTTCGAAGCCGCGGTCGAAGAGCAGACAGGCGACCCACCCGTCGATCAGGCGACATCCGCGACGACCTGGGATGTCTTCAACTCGCGGCGGCGATCCTCCGTCCTCGTGTTTCCAGAACAATCAAATGGAGCAGAGTGAATGACCTTCAGTTCCCGTATCCGGCCGATCGCCGTCCCCGCTGTCATGGCGGCGGCTATTGTCGCGGCCATGATCGAGCCTGCATTCGCGCAAGCCGCCGGCATCGAAACCGTGCTGCAGAACATCGTCGACATGCTGACCGGCAGCATCGCCAAGCTTTTGGCCACCATCGCGGTGATCGTGATCTGCATCGCCTGGATGTTCGGCTACATGGATCTGAGACGAGCAGGGTTCTGGATCATCGGCATCGGCGGCATCTTCGGCGCCACCGAACTCGTGAACACCATCGTCGGAGGCTGACGCCATGGCGAGTTCGCGGCCGACGATCGAGGAAGATACGCTGTTCATCGCCTGCACCCGGCCGGCGATGATCGCCGGCGTGACGATGGAAGCCATGGGCGTGAACATCATGCTCACCACCATCCTCTACATCGTTGCCGGCTCGATCGCCTACGCTCTCGTCGGCGTGGCCTTCCACCTGTTGTTCCGCGCGCTCGTCAAACACGACCACAACATGTTTCGCATCCTGCTGGCCTGGGTGGAGACACGCGGCCGGTCCCGCAACAGCGCCTATTGGGGCGGCGCAACCCTTACGCCGCTGAGGCTCGCCCGACGCTTCGACGAAAGGGATCTTGGTTTTGCCTAGTCTGGCCACGCTCAGGTCTCGCGAACTCGATCCGCAGACCTTCATCCCCTATGTTCGCCACGTCGACCGGTCGACCCTAGCGCTCGATTCGCGGGCGTTGATGGTGATGATCGCGCTCGAAGGCGTCTCCTTCGAGACAGCCGACGTCCTCGACCTGAATGCCCTTCATCGCGATCTCAACACACTCTACCGGAACATCGCCGACGAGCGGCTTGCCGCGTGGACCCATCTCATCCGCCGCCGTGACACAAGTTATCCGGAAGGAACGTTCACCACGCCGTTCTCGAAGGCGCTCAATGACAAGTATCGCGCACGCATGGTGGACGAGGATCTGTTTCGCAACGATCTCTATCTGGC
>NZ_RZST01000622.1:0-1354 GCF_003997575.1 Mesorhizobium sp. M1A.F.Ca.IN.022.07.1.1 | reverse complement strand
CTGAATGGCCTTGCCCAGCGCATCGGTGCGGTGCTCGTATTCCTTGGTCCAGTTCTCGGAGCGCGGCTGCTCGCGGACGTCGCCGACGCGCATCTGCTGGCGGTCGTTGGAGCCAAGCATGACCACCACGACGGACGGCTTCTCCGTCTCGATCAGAGACTTGATCTCGACCGGCCAATTGTAGAAATCGTCACGCACGAAGCCCGACGAGCCGTTGCTGCGCGAAACGATCCTGACCGCCGGATTGTCGGCAAAGGCGACGTCCAGACCCTCGGCGAGCCCGCCCGCCAGGAAATCGCCGACCACCAGCACGACGCGCGCATCCGGCGCCTTTTCGACGACCGGCGCCTCCGGCTCGGCCGGCGGGCGCGGCTTGGGTTTTCTGGCCTTCGGCTTCGGCCTCACCGGCTGGACATTGGCAGGGGGTTCAATGCGCTCGCTGCGGCGCGGGAAAAGAAGATCGCGCAGCGACCAGCCGCGGTTTCCGTCTTCCTGCGCGAAAGCCGGGGAATGAAAGGCGCTCGAGCCGGCGACGGCAAGCACAGCGATGGCCAGGACGAGAATCGGCAGGCGGCGAACGATCAGCCAGACACGCGCGACCGTAACCAATGAAAGTCTCCATCCTTGGCGCATGACAACGTAAAAAGCCGGCAAGTCATGCGCAGGCCGCAGCGCTACAGCATCCTTTCCGCTTTTGAAAGGATGCTTGACGCCATGGGCGGCTCTATTGCTTCCGGAGCCATTTCAGCACTTCCAGGCTCGGATAGCCATCCTGGCTCAAGCCTACCTTCGCCTGGTAGGCCATGATGGCGGCTTTCGACCCCTCGCCGATCTTGCCGTCGAACTTGCCGTCATAATAACCGTGCTCGGAAAGCCGCTTCTGCAGTTCCTGCCGTTGCTCAAAGCTGAGCTTGGTGAAAGGCCGCTGCCAGTCCTGCACAAGCCCGGTGCCACCGGCGATTTCGTCGGCGAGCAGGCCGACGGCCAAAGCATATTTGTCGGCATTGTTGTAAGCCTTGATGACCGAGAAATTCCTGATCATCAGGAAGGCCGGTCCGCCCCTGCCGTCCGGCACCTTGAGCGTCGCCTTGTCGCTCAGGTTCCTGAACGGCTTGCCGTTGGCCCTGGCGACCCCGAGAGCCTGCCACTGCGCCAGCGTCTTCGATCCGGCGGGCAGCTTGCCCGGCGGCAAGGTCACTTCATAGCCCCAGGTCTTGCCGGCCTGCCAGCCGTTCTTCCTGAGCAGGTTGGCGGCAGTCGCCAACGCGTCGGGTATCGAATTCCAGATGTCGCGCCGGCCATTGCCGTCCATGTCCACCGCGTAGTGCTGATAGCTGGTCGGGATGAACTGCGT
>NZ_RZST01000621.1:0-1355 GCF_003997575.1 Mesorhizobium sp. M1A.F.Ca.IN.022.07.1.1 | reverse complement strand
CCCAGGTTTCGGCATCGAGGCAGTCACCGACGGCACCACCTGGCGCCTCGGCCGCCGCGGATGGGCCGGATGGAAGGCGCGTATCGGCGGCGAGGGCCGATATGGCGGCCTTGGCGGCACCGTGCTTTCGAAGAACGGAACAATCGTCGCCTCTTTCGCCTTCGAGGACGCGGCGCGCCCGGACGCAGCGGCGGCAACCGGGCAACTGAAGGCCGCCGGCATATCCGTCGAGATGCTGTCCGGCGATACGGCCAATGCCTGCGCCGAAGTGGCCGGGAGCTTGGGGATTGAGAACGTCGTGCCCGCGCTTCTACCGGCCGGCAAGGTCGAGCGTATCGAGACGCTGGCCAGGAGCGGCCACAAGGTGCTGATGGTGGGCGACGGGCTCAACGACACGCCGGCGCTCGGTGCCGCGCATGTCTCGATGGCGCCCGCCACCGCCGCCGATGTCGGTCGCAATGCCGCCGACTTCGTGTTCCTGCGGGAAAGCCTCCTGGCAGTCCCTCTCGCCCTTGATGTCTCACGCAACGCGGGCCGGCTGATCCGCCAGAACATTGCGATCGCGATCGTCTACAACGCCTTTGCGGTGCCGATTGCCATAATGGGGCTGGTCACTCCACTCATCGCGGCAATCGCGATGTCCGCCTCCTCGCTGCTGGTGATCGGAAACGCCCTGCGCCTGCAAGGCTTCAAGAGAGCCGCATCGGCCGGAGGCGCGCCGAGTGACCGGCGCGCAAGGCTTGGCGCCTCGGCTCAACTACAATGACAACGCTGGTCTACCTCATCCCGGTTGCACTCTTTCTCGGCGGGCTCGGACTGGCCGGTTTTCTATGGGCACTGAGAAGCGGCCAGTATGAGGATCTCGATGGCGCGGCCGAGCGCATTTTGATCGACCGCGATGAACGGTTGAAGTGAACTCGCCCCCTGGATTCTGACGCAGATCAATGACGCGACCGGCCAGGCATAGGACAAAGGCCCGTGCCAAGACCAGGAGACAAGGATGCTGGCGCAGACGATAATGACAACACCCGTCGTCACGATCGACTCGGCCGCCTCGATCGCTGCCGCGGTCGAGCTGATGCTGTCGAAGAAGATAAGCTGCCTGCCGGTCCTCGGTACTGACGGAACGCTGGCGGGCATCATCAGCGAAGGCGATTTCCTGCGTCGAGGCGAGCTCGGCACGCAGCGCACCCGCGCACACTGGCTGGAATTCTTACTCGGCCCCGGCAAGATCGCCGACGACTATGTCCGGGCAAACGGCCGTCGGGTCGACGAGGTGATGACAGCGAACGTCGTCTCGGCGTCGCCGGGCGCTTCGCTTGCCGAAGTCGTCGAGCTGATGACCCGCCACGATA
>NZ_RZST01000620.1:0-1389 GCF_003997575.1 Mesorhizobium sp. M1A.F.Ca.IN.022.07.1.1 | reverse complement strand
GCGCCGACGCGCATGCGCACGCTTTCCAGCGTGTCGAAGCGGCTGGCCAGATCGTTGGCGACGATCGAAATGAAGCCCGGCGCTAGGCCGCATTGCGGGATGAAGGCGCTCTTGCCCTCGCGCGCCAGCTCCTTGACCCGACGGGTGCTGGCGACGTCCTCGGTGAGGTCGAGATAATGCACGCCCGCCTTCGCCGCAGCCTCGGCGATGCGGGTGGTGAGGTGGAAGGGCGCGGCGCTCAGCACGGCGAATTTGCCGGCAAGCGCTGCCTCAAGCGCGCCGGGCACGGCGATGTCGAGCTCCTTGCTCTCGACGCCGGCCGGCAATTCGGCTGCGGCGAGCTGGGCCGCCGAGCGGTCGACCACCGTGACGCGGTAGTCTCCCGTGGTGGTAAGCATTTCAGCGATGGTCGAGCCGATCTTGCCGGCGCCGACGACAACAATGTTTTTCATGACGATACCCCTGCCAGTTCGAATTGGCAGGAATCATCGCAGCTTGCCTGTCGAAAGGAAGCTCGGAATCTGGCAAAGTGAAGCTGAACATAGCGCAATTTGCCGAAGGGTTTCGTCGAAATGATCAGTGAAGCTGAACAGGCCCTGCTGACGCTGCTGCGCGCCAACGCGCGCGCCTCCACCGCCGAGCTGGCGAGAAAGCTCGGCGTGTCGCGCACCACGGTGCAGAGCCGGATCGAGCGGCTGGAGCAGCGCGGCATCATCGCCGGCTACGGCGTCAGGCTGTCGCCCGACTATGAGCAGGGTCTGGTCAAGGCGCATGTGCTGCTCACCGTCACGCCGAAACTCGCCGACAAGGTGGTGCGTAGCCTGGAGGCGATGCCGCCGGTCCGGACGGTGCATTCGGTGAGCGGCAATTTCGACATGATCGTCATCGTCGACGCGCCGTCGATCCGCGATCTCGACGCGCTGCTCGATCAGATCGGGGCAATGGAGGGAGTAGAGCGGACGTCGTCGTCGATCATCTTGTCGACGCGGGTTGATCGGTGAGGGCAGCGAAACTGCCAATCTCCCCCCAAGTGAGGGAGATGGCCGGCAGGCCAGAGGAGGTCGCCTCGCGTGGAGCGCCAACTCCATCTGCCGCAGCAGGCCGAGCCCAGTCGGACCGACCCCCTCTGGCCGCTTTGCGGCCATCTCCCCCTCGAGGGGGGAGATTGGCGCTACGCCCTCCGTCTCTCCGGCCCGTTGTCCAGCCACTCCAGATCGTCCGGCGACAGCGCAATATCCAGCGCCTTGAGGCTGTCCTCCAGCTCATCCAGCGTGCGCGGGCCGATCAGCGGAACGGACGGGAAAGGCTGCGCCAGGACATAGGCGAGCGCGACATGGATCGGGCTTTTGCCGAGCCTGCTTGCAAGTTCGATGGCGCGGTCGCCTATGT
>NZ_RZST01000061.1:0-21473 GCF_003997575.1 Mesorhizobium sp. M1A.F.Ca.IN.022.07.1.1 | reverse complement strand
GGACGCCGCGATCGCCGATCAGGATCGCCGTTGCGTGGATATTTTCGGGCTTCACGGCAAGATCGGACATGATCGTTTCTGTCTGGGAACGGAGATCAGCCTTCGGCCGGCAGGGTCACCACGAAGCGCGCGCCCTTGATCTCGCCCGGCTTGGTGCCGGGGATGTTTTCCGCCGTCAGCGTGCCGCCATGCGCTTCGACGATCTGGCGGCTGATCGACAGGCCCAGGCCGGAGTTCTGGCCGAAGGCCTCACCGGCGGGCCGGTCGGTATAGAAGCGCTCGAAGATGCGATCGATCTTTTCGGCTCTGATGCCCGGACCGTTGTCGTCGACGGTGACGATGTTGAACTTGCCGGCGCGCGCCAGCGAGATGGTGATATGGCCGTGTTCCTCGGGAACGAAGGAACGCGCGTTCTCGATCAGGTTGGTGATGACCTGGCCGATCCTCAGATCATGGCCGACAACGACATAGCCTTTGACGCCCTGCGGCAGCTTGGCGACCTTGAGCTCGATCTCGACCGACTTCTTGTTGCGCGTCGTCTCGCGCGAGACCGCGACAAGATCGGTGATGAACTTCTTCAGGTCGACCGTCGAGGCATCCTCGCGCGCCAATTCGGCATCGAGCCGCGAGGCATCGGAAATGTCGGTGATCAGCCGGTCGAGCCGCTTCACGTCGTGCTGGATGATTTCCATCAAACGCTCGCGTGAGGTGTCGTTCTTGGCCAGAGGCAGCGTTTCGACCGCGCTGCGCAGCGAGGTCAGCGGATTCTTGAGCTCGTGCGAGACATCGGCAGCGAAGCTTTCGATCGCCTCGATGCGCGCATAGAGCGCGTTTGTCATGTCGCGCACCGCGATCGACAGATTGCCGATCTCGTCCTGACGGTCGGAGAAGTCAGGGATCTCCTCGCGGTTCTTGACGCCGCGCCGCACCCGTACGGCAGCAGCCGACAGCCGCCGCAGCGGATTGGCGATCGTGGAGGCCAACAGCAGCGAGAGGATGGCCGTGACGAGCGCCGCGATGCCGAACACGCGCAGGATCGCCTTGCGTTCGGCCGCGACGATCTTGTCGATGTCGCCGCCTTCGGTGGACAGCATCAAGACCCCGAGCACGGCGCGGAAGCGCTGGATCGGCACCGCTACCGAGACGATCTGTTCGCCCTGCTCGCTTACCCGCACGATGGTCGAGGGACTGCCGGTCAGCGCCTTGACCACTTCGGGGAAGGCCGCGCCATTGCCGCCGGGCTGTTCGTGATAGACGGGCAGGTCCTTGTTGCGGAAGAAGTCGAAGACGAATTTCTCGACGCGCTCCAAAAGGCCGGGCTGCTCGTCGTCGACAGGCGGGAGGTCGTAGCGCAGGATCTGGCCGCGCGAATAGAGATGCCGCGAATCGAGCAGCAGGTTCGCGTCGCGGTCGTAGATGCGGGCGCGCGTGCGGGTCGGCGAGATCAGCCGCCGCAGCACCGGCGCCACGCGCTCGGGATTGATCGGGAAGTCGAGATTGTCGAGCTGGTCGGAGCCTGGCCCCAGGCTTTCGCCGGCCTGCAGCTCGAGCAGCTTTTCCGGATCGATGCTGATCGAGTCGGTCTCGACCGTCGCCGAGGCCGCGATGGCGCCGGCGATGATCTCGCCTTGCGTCATCAGGCTTTCGACGCGGGCGTCGATCAGCCCGTCGCGGAAGGTGTTGAGGTAGAGGATGCCCGTGACCAGCACGGCAAGGCCGGCCAGGTTGAGAAACAGGATGCGCCGCGTCAGGCTGGAGAAGATGTGGTGGCCGAGGAAGCGGCGCATCGGCACCGTGATCTTCGACAGGAATGCAGGCACGATACGCGACGGGCGCTTCGCCGCGCCCGCCCGCCTGCCTCGCTCTGCGTCCACTGCCATCAACTAGCAGTCCCTGTCCGGTGAATGGTGCATGGCGAATGGAAAAATGGGGCGCTTAGATAGAGCCCATTGGGCCGCTCGCACCATCCACCATTCACCATTGACTATTCACTATATCAAGCTTCCCGAAACCGGTACCCGACTCCGTAAAGGGTTTCGATCATCTCGAAGTCGTCATCGACGGCCTTGAACTTCTTGCGCAGCCGCTTGATGTGGCTGTCGATGGTGCGGTCGTCGACATAGACCTGCTCATCATAGGCCGAGTCCATCAGCGCATCACGGCTTTTTACCACGCCGGGGCGCTGCGCAAGCGAATGCAGGATCAGGAACTCGGTTACCGTCAGCGTCACCGGCTCGCCCTTCCAGGTGCAGGTGTGCCGCTCCTGGTCCATCACCAGTTGGCCGCGCTCGAGCGAGCGCGCCTGCTGGCTGGGCGCCTTGGCGGCCGCCTCGCGGGCGCTGGTGCGGCGCAGCACCGCGCGCACCCGCTCGACGAGCAAGCGCTGCGAGAACGGTTTGCGGATGAAGTCGTCGGCCCCCATCTTGAGGCCGAACAATTCGTCGATCTCGTCGTCCTTCGAGGTCAGGAAGATCACCGGCAAGTCGGATTTTTGCCGCATCCGGCGCAACAGCTCCATGCCGTCCATGCGCGGCATCTTGATGTCGAGGATGGCGAGGTTGGGCGGCCGCGCCGCCAGGCCTTCGAGTGCCGACGCGCCGTCGGTGTAGGTTTCGACGCGGTAGCCCTCGGATTCGAGCGCGATCGACACCGAAGTCAAAATATTTCGGTCGTCGTCGACAAGCGCGATTGTTGCCATTTCAAGCGGCTCCCTCATGAGCTGTCCCTTCTGTCGTCGAGAAAGGGCTTTTGCAGGACAAATTGGGTACAAAATGTGGCACGGGCCTTGTCCGAAGTCACGGGCGGCCTGCCGCTACACACGATCGCACCCATAACCGGATTGGACGAACGAAGCCTGCCAATCCTTTGGGCAACCTCTGTGATTTTTTGCACATATAAACGATTTAAACAACTTTCAAAATTTTTAAATCGATTAATGATTTGATATCATTCGCCTTTTCTGGTTCTGACCCTAATTAGTCCCTTGCGCGTTCCGGCAATGACCGGTCAGACGCGGCCAAAATCCGGAGAGGAAATTTGATGTCGGAAGCCGGCAAACGCAACCCCGACTGCGCCATTGACGCGATCGGCCTGAAGACCACGGGCACGGTGCGATATAATTTCGGCGCTGCCGAGCTCTATGAGGAAGCGATCCGCCGCGGCGAGGCGAAATTGACCGCGCAGGGCGCGCTGGTTGCCGAGACCGGCCAGCACACCGGACGCTCGCCGAAGGACAAGTTCGTCGTGCGTGACGACAGCACCGCCCCGCATGTCTGGTGGGAAAACAACAAGGCGATCTCGCCGGCGCAGTTCGAGACGCTCCTCGCCGATTTCCGCGCCCATGCTGCGGCCAAGGATCTCTATGTGCAGGATCTCGTCGGCGGCGCCGACGCCGAGTTCCAGCTGCCGGTTCGCGTCGTGACGGAATTCGCCTGGCACTCGCTGTTCATCCGCAATCTCCTGATCCGCCCGCAAGCCGCCGAGCTCGACCGCTTCGTGCCGCAGATGACGATCATCGACCTGCCGTCCTTCCGCGCCGCCCCGGCCCGCCACGGCACCCGCGCGGCGACGGTTATCGCGGTCGACCTCACCCGCAAGTTCGTGCTGATCGGCGGCACGTCCTATGCCGGCGAGATGAAGAAATCGGTGTTCACCGTGCTGAACTACCTGCTGCCGCAAAAAGGCGTCATGCCGATGCATTGCTCGGCCAACGAAGGACCCGCCGGCGACGCGGCCGTCTTCTTCGGCCTTTCCGGCACAGGCAAGACGACACTGTCGGCCGATCCATCGCGCACGCTGATCGGCGACGACGAGCACGGCTGGGGGCCGCACGGCATCTTCAACTTCGAAGGTGGCTGCTACGCCAAGACGATCAGGCTTTCGGCCGAGGCGGAGCCCGAGATATTCGCCACCACGCAGCGCTTCGGCACGGTGCTGGAGAATGTGATTCTCGACGCTGCGCGCGCGCCGGATTTCGACGACGGCCGCCTGACGGAGAACACGCGCTGCGCCTATCCGCTGGATTACATTCCCAATGCCTCGAGGACCGGCCGCGCCGGCCATCCGAAGAACATCATCATGCTGACGGCCGACGCCTTCGGCGTCATGCCGCCGATCGCCCGGCTGACGCCGGCGCAAGCGATGTATCACTTCCTCTCAGGCTATACCGCCAAGGTCGCCGGAACCGAAAAGGGCATAACTGAACCCGAGGCGACCTTCTCGACCTGCTTCGGCGCGCCCTTCATGCCGCGCCATCCGTCAGAATACGGCAATCTGCTGCGCGAGCTGATCGCCGGCCATGGCGTCGATTGCTGGCTGGTCAATACCGGCTGGACCGGCGGCGCCTATGGCACCGGCCGTCGCATGCCGATCAAGGTGACGCGCGCCCTGCTCGGCGCGGCGCTCGACGGCTCGCTCAATGCCGCCGAATTCCGCACCGATGCCAATTTCGGCTTCGAGGTGCCGGTGGCGGTGCCGGGCGTCGACGGCGCCATTCTCGATCCGCGCTCGACCTGGGCCGACAAGGCGGGCTATGACAGGCAGGCCTCCAAGCTGGTCAACATGTTCGCCGCCAACTTCGAGAAATTCGAAACACATGTCGACGCGGCCATCCGCGGCGCGGCACCGCGCCTGCAGGAGGCGGCGGAATAGCTGCCGCTCCAACATCTTCCTCCAGGGCCCGGCTTTGGCCGGGCCTTTTCTTTTTCCCGCCGCCGCGCCATGACTGTGCGCATGAATGCCGACGACAGGATCATCATCGCCAGTGATGCGGTCATCCATCCGGATGACCTGCACGAGGACTTCATCCGCTCTTCCGGGCCGGGCGGCCAGAACGTCAACAAGGTGGCGACCGCCGTCCAGCTGCGCTTCGACGCCGCCAATGCGCCGGGCCTGTCGGAGCGGGTGCGGGAGCGCGCCATCAAGCTCGCCGGCCAGCGCGCAACCAAGGATGGCGTCATCGTCATCGAGGCCGGGCGCTTCCGCACTCAGGAACAGAATCGCGCCGACGCGCGAGCCAGGTTGACGGCACTGGTCGCCAAGGCGGCCGAGCCGCCGCCGCCGCCGCGCAAGAAGACGAAGCCTTCGAAGGGCGCCGTCGAGCGGCGCCTCAAGACCAAGGCCGGGCGCTCGACGGTCAAGAAGCTGCGCGGCCGGGTTGAAAGCGACTAGGGGCCGACATCCGACGACGGCCGCTTTCGGGTCGCGAAGCCGTTCTGCCGGTGGCATGCTCGGACGAACTGATCGGATCGAATCCCATGCTCGTTCTGCCCAAGGGCATTCGCCATATGCCGGGCTATCTGTCGCGCACGGAGCAGGAAGCGCTGGTCGAGGAGATCAGGCGCATCGTGCAGGCGGCGCCGCTTTACGTGCCGGCCATGCCGCGCACCGGCAAGGAGATGAGCGTGCGCATGACCAATTGCGGCGTGCTCGGTTGGGTGACCGACCGCGAGCGCGGCTATCGCTACCAGCCGATGCACCCGGTGACAGGCGAGCCCTGGCCGCCGATCCCCGAAGCCCTGATAAAAGTGTGGTGCGAGGTGTCGGCCTATTCGCACGCGCCGGAAGCCTGCCTCGTCAATTTCTATTCGAGCGAGGCCAAGATGGGTCTGCACCAGGACCGCGACGAGCAGGATTTCGCAGCACCCGTCGTTTCGGTGTCGCTCGGCGACGACTGCCTGTTTCGGGTCGGTCACACCACGCGCGAAGGCGGCACCAAGTCGTTCAGGCTGAAGAGCGGCGATGTCGTCGTGCTTGGCGGCGAGGGACGCCTCTGTTTCCACGGCGTTGACCGCATCTACCCAGCGACCTCGGCGCTGTTGAGGAGTGGCGGCCGTATCAATCTGACGCTGCGGCGGGTAACGGTGCCCGCAAGCTAACGAAATCTAGAAGTTTTCCTCATAAAGACGGGCAGCTATTGCAGCTTGGGGCTCGGCAATGACGGAAAGCTATTCGGTCCTCCGCGGCCTGTGGGCAATCGTCACGGAGGCAGCCCAACTCGTTCGGAGGGATTCGGGCCTCTATCTGGCCATCGTCATTTATGTTTTGGCCGGGCTGATCTTTCTGAACGCGATTGGCGCGGCCGACCGCCTCGCGTTCTCGATATATTTCGGGTCCTGGATCTCCCTCAACGGCTTCGCACTGCCCACAATAGCAATCCTTGCCGACGCAATTCTCATTATGCATCGCTTCAATTCCCGGCGACGTTTGGTTGCGAAAAGAGTGTTTTCGACCGGGCGGTTGGCATATTCGCTATCGGGATTGTGCCTTCTGATGGCGCTCATGATCTTTCAGGGCAATTTCACTTCCGTGAAAAACGGAATGTCGGCCTGGCAAGGCGGTTTTCAATTCGATGTCCTGCACGCGGACATCGACGCTTTCCTCCATTTGGGCGCCGATCCGTGGCGCTGGCTCTACTCCGTGGCCGAAAGTGATCTGGTGCGCGCCATAATAGAATGGAACTACAACGTCTTCTGGTTTCTGCTGAATTTCGTCGGCTTGTTCTTCGTCGCCACATCGCCCATGGTGGCATCGGTCCGAACGCGCTATCTCGCCTGCTTTATGGCAGTCTGGATCCTGGTCGGGAACATCCTGGCGGCGCTGTTCCTCTCGGCGGGTCCGGCATTTTACGGCGCGGTCACGGGAGACACGGCGCGATTTGGTGAACAGCTTGCATTCCTGGCCCGCGGGGCTGGGTCAAGCAACTCCGCGGCCGCCTACCAGCAGTATCTATGGTCGCTGTATGAGGCCAAGCAGACCGGTTTTGCCACGGGTATCTCGGCGTTTCCCAGCGTTCACGTCGGCCTTGCAATGCTCAATGCATTGTTCGTGCGCGAATACAGCCGCCTCCTCGGCGCCTTCGCTCTGCTCTACGTGGCCTTTGTTGCTGTCAGCTCGGTCTATCTGGCATGGCACTATGCAATAGACAGCTATGTCGCCGTCATCGTCGTGTCTGTGATTTACATCGTCGCTCGCAAGCTGATCCCCGCGGACCGTCGCCTCGTGCCGAACATGCCGATCGGAGCCGTCAACCGTCCCGTGGCCGCCGCTACGGTCTGCTGAGACCCGGCTCCTTATCGAAGCTGCCGCCGACTAAGAACAAAGACTAATTTGAAAGCGCGTCGCCTGAATCGACGCCAGGGCCATGCGCTTTAGGCGCCGGTCCGCCGGATTCTATCAGAGTTTCCGCAATGCCACCTCTTCGACCAGGTGGTTGGCGCCTTTGCGCAGGATGAGGTCGGCGCGCGCCCTGGTCGGCAGGATGTTCTCGCGCAAATTCTTCAGGTTGATGTTGCTCCACAGGCCCTCGGCGATGGCGCGGGCGGCATCCTCCGACAGCTGCGAATAGCGGTGGAAGAAGGAGTCCGGGTTGCGGAAGGCAGTCTCGCGCAGTCGCATGAAGCGCTGGGTGTACCACTGGTGAATCAGCTTCTCGTCGGCATCGATATAGATGGCGAAGTCGAAGAAATCCGACAGGAACGGCACGATCTTGCCGTCCTTCGGCAGCTTGCCCGGCTGCAAAACATTGATGCCTTCGAAGATCAAAATGTCCGGCCTGTCGATGGTGACGAACTCGCCCGGAATGACGTCGTAGGTCAGGTGCGAGTAGACCGGGGCCCGGACATCGCGCTGCGCCGACTTGATGCCGGAAAGGAAGCGGAGCAGGGCGCCGACGTCGTAGCTTTCTGGAAAGCCCTTGCGCTCCATCAGATTGTTGCGGCGCAGGATCTCGTTCGGCAAGAGGAAGCCGTCGGTGGTGATGAGATCGACCTTCGGGCTCGACGGCCAGCGCGCCAGCAATTCCTTAAGCACGCGAGCGGTGGTCGATTTGCCGACGGCGACCGAGCCGGCGATGCCGATGATGAACGGCGTCTTGACGACGTCCTGCGCGTTGAAGAAGGCCTGGCGCTGCCTGAACAGCAGCTGGCTCGCCTCGACATGCGCCGAAAGCAGACGGGAAAGCGAGAGGTAGATGCGCTTGACCTCTTCGAGGTCGACCGGGTCATTGAGCGAACGCAGCCGGTCGATCTCGTCCTCGGTCAGCGTGAGCGGCGTGTCGGCGCGGAACTGCGACCATTGCTCGGCCGAGAAGAAACGAAAGGGGGAGTATTTCTCGGTCGGAGCAAGCTGGTCCATCGAGTCTCCTGCCCTCCTAGAGCATGATGCCGAAAAGTGTGGAGCGGTTTTCGGACGACATCATGCTCTATCCGTCTTTAGCGGTCAGCCCCGGGGCCGGGACGCCTTTTCAGCGACGCCCGAGCGGCCGGTGCGGCCCTCGAGCTCCTTCAGCACGTCCTCCAGCGGAATGCCCGCGATCGCGAGGACGACCAGCCAATGATATAGAAGATCGGCGCTTTCCGAAACGAGGGCCTGCCGGTCGCCGCGAACGGCGGCGATCACAGCCTCGACCGCTTCCTCGCCGAGCTTCTGCGCCGCCTTGTCCATGCCCTTGGCGAACAATTTCGCCGTCCATGACTCCGGATCACCGGAATGGGCGCGCTGATGAATTATCGTTTCCAGCTCGGCGAGTGAAAATTGAGCCATAGCAGTGGTTTAAGTCCGATGAACGGTCGAGTCCAGCCGCATCGGCAGGCCGGCGCCCGCCATATGCGCCTTGGCCTCGGCGATGGTGTAGGTGCCGAAATGAAAGATCGAGGCGGCAAGAACGGCGGCGGCATGGCCATCGCGGATGCCTTCCACCATGTGATCAAGCGTGCCGACGCCGCCCGAAGCGATGACCGGCACACGCACGGCATCGGCGATCGCGCGGGTCAGCGCGATATCGTAGCCGGCCTTGGTGCCGTCGCGGTCCATCGAGGTCAGCAGGATCTCGCCGGCGCCGCGATCGACCATCTTCTTGGCGAACTCGACCGCGTCGATGCCGGTCTTCTCGCGCCCGCCATGCGTGAAGATCTCCCAGCGGTCGGCCTCGCCGGCAGCCGATACTTTCTTGGCATCGATGGCGACGACGATGCACTGGTTGCCGAACTTGTCGGCAGCCTCCGCGACGAAATCCGGGTTCTTCACCGCCGCCGTGTTGATCGATACTTTGTCGGCGCCGGCCAGAAGCAGCCTTCGGATGTCGGCCACCTGGCGCACGCCGCCGCCGACGGTCAGCGGCATGAAACATTGTTCGGCCGTGCGGGCGACCACGTCGAAGATCGTCTCGCGATTGTCGGACGATGCGGTGATGTCGAGGAAGCAGAGCTCGTCGGCGCCCGCCGCATCATAGGCCTTCGCCGCCTCGACCGGATCGCCGGCATCGACCAGGTCGACGAAATTGACGCCCTTGACCACGCGGCCGTTCTTGACGTCGAGACAGGGAATGACGCGGGCTTTCAGCATCAGCGCCCCTCCATGGTCGACAAAAGGTCGACCACCAGCGCGCCGACCTGCGGCGGCACCTCGCCCTTCGGGTCGAACGCCGGATCGTAGGCGGAAATGGTAAGCCCGGCGATGCTGAGCGGGCCGGCAAGGCCGCACATCGCGGTGCGGACCTGCTCCGGCGCCGGGCCGCCAGGCGTTGCGTAACGATTGGCCTGCAGCTTTTCCGGATCATGCACGTCGAGGTCGACATGCATGTGAATGCGCTCGGCACCCGTGGCCTTCAGCTTCGCCGCGGCGGCTGCCCAGTCCGGACACTCGGTGCGAATGATCGGCAGCTTCTCCAAAAGCTCTTTCTCGGCCGTATCGAGGTCGCGTGCGTTGACCAGGACACAGCGGGCCGGCTCGATCGGCTTGAAGCCGGGAATCTGCGCCGCCATGCGCCGCCAGCACAATCCAAGCGCCGTTGCCAGCGCCATGCCGTCGAGAAAGCCGGAGGTGGAGGTTTCCGGCGTGTTGAGGTCGCCATGCTGGTCGGCCCAGATGATGGCGTCCGCGCCTTCACCGGCCACCGCGCCCGCGCTGGTCAGGCAATTGCCGGCCAGAACGATGGGAAAGCGCCCATTGTCCAGCGCGATGCGGACCTCGCCCGAAACGACGTTGCAGACGGCAAATCCCGTGCCGATCTCGCGCTCCTGCTCGTCCTCGACGACCTTGCCGATGTCGCGCACCTCGACGTCGTGACCGGCAAGCTTCAGCGCCTCGGCCAGCCCGCCGGAGATCAGCGCATCGGGGCCTTGGCCACAGCGGCCGTGAAAGTGGCCGCTGTCATAGGACGCCAGGATGATCGAGATGTTCACGCTCGTGCCTCCGCGTTGTTGCCGCGCAGGATGGCGAGCGCCTCCGCCGGGTCGATGCGCCCGTCATAGAGCGCGCGACCGGAGATCGCACCCTCCAGGCGCTTCGCATCGGGCATGGTCATGCGCACGATGTCGGCGATGGAGGCCAATCCGCCGGAAGCGATCACCGGGATCGACACCGCCTCGGCAAGGTCGATGGTGGCATCCCAGTTGATGCCGGAGAGCACGCCGTCGCGGTCGATGTCGGTGTAAATGATGGCGGCCACGCCCGCACCTTCGAACTTCCTCGCCAATTCGATGACGCCGAGTTCCGAGGCTTCGGCCCAGCCCTCGACCGCCACCTTGCCGCCCTTGGCGTCGATGCCGACTGCTACCTTGCCGGGAAAGGTCCTGCATGCCTCCTTCACCAGTTCGGGCTCCCGCACCGCCACGGTCCCGAGGATGACTCGCGCCAGCCCGCGGTCCAGCCAGTCCTCGATCTGCGCCAGCGTGCGGATGCCCCCGCCGAGCTGCACCGGGTTCTTCGTCGCCTCGAGGATGGCGCCGACCGCGGCGGAATTGACGCTCTGGCCCTTGAAGGCGCCGTTGAGGTCGACGACGTGCAGCCATTCGAAGCCTTGCTCTTCGAAGGCTCGTGCCTGGGCCGCCGGGTCATCGTTGTAGATGGTGGCGGTCGCCATGTCGCCGTGCTTCAGGCGCACGCATTTGCCGTCCTTGAGGTCTATTGCCGGAAACAGGATCACGACCAGGCGCCCTCGACGATGGCGAAGTGGCCGGTCGATGCCGCCAGCCGGAATTTCAAGGCTTCCTGGTACTCGGGCGACTGATAGCAGGCGAGCGCCCTGTCGTAAGAATCGAACTCCACCACGACATGGCGGTTTCCCGTTGCTCCCTCCGGGTCGGTATGGCGGCCGGCCCGAACAGCAAACTTCGCGCCAAATTTGGCGAAGGCCTTCGCGTTGGCCTCGATGTATTTCTTGTAGGTGTCCGGGTCGCGGACATCGATCATGGCGATCCAGTAGCCCTTCTTGCTCATTCAGGGCCTCCAATTCAGGAAATTGGTGATCAGCGCCAGGCCGAGCGCCTGGCTTTTCTCGGGATGGAACTGCGTGCCGGCAAAGTTGTCGCGGGCAACGGCCGCCGTCACCGGCCCGCCATAGTCGGCCGTCGCCAGCACCTCGGCCGGGTTCCTCGCCTCCAGGTGGTAGGAATGGACGAAATAGGCGTGCAGCCCTTTCGGACCGGTCTCGATGCCCGAAAACAGCGGATGCTTGCGCGCGAGCTCGATCGTGTTCCAGCCGATCTGCGGGATCTTTAGTGCCGGATCCTTCGGCGTGATTTCCTTGACGTCGCCGGCAATCCAGCCAAAACCCTCGGTGACGGTCTTTTCCAGCCCGCGTTCCGACATCAATTGCATGCCGACGCAGATGCCGAGGAACGGCCGCCCTTTGCGAAGCGCCGCCTCTTCCACCGCTTCCCACATGCCGGGGACGGCATGCAGGCCGGCCGCGCAGTCGGCATAGGCGCCGACGCCCGGCAGGACGATGCGGTCGGCGCTGCGCACCCGCTCGGCGTCGGCGGTGAGATCGATGGTCGCGGCGATGCCCGCCTCATGCGCGGCGCGCGCGAAGGCCTTGGTGGCCGAGCGCAGATTGCCCGACCCATAGTCGATGATCGCTACCCGCATGTCAGGGCCTTCCCGGCGTATGGGTCAGCCCCAGCGCCATGCCCGTCTGCGCCGGCCGCGCCAGGTTGGTGTCGGGCACGATGTGCGGCATCGGCGCCTGTTCCTGCGTGCGCTCGCTGGCTTCAAGCGCGTGACGGACCTCGGCATCGCCGAGCCTGCCGGCCTCGACGACGCCCCATTCCCGCCAGCCGCGGCGGCGGAGCGCCGCGATCCGCAGGGCCTGGCCTTCGAAGCCGATATAGAGCGACACCAGCAGCGAGAGCGCCGATCCAGCCCATTCAAGCCTGAGTTTCTCGCCGAGCATGGACAACGCCGCCATGGCGGCGAAGGTGAGCAGGGCCTCGATCCAGAGGCGGTGCCAGGCGAGCCAGATCGGCGAGAACAGGAAACCGAGCCAGGTGAAGCTGTCGCGCACCAGGGCGGCGTCCTTCTCGTTGCCCCCCGCAGGCGGCTCCATCACGACATAGATGGCCATAGGGTTATCCTTTCAGGGATCCCTTGGTGGACGGCACCGCATCGGGCTGGCGCGGGTCAGGCTCCAGCGCCACGCGCAGCGCCCTGGCCACGGCCTTGAAGCAGGTTTCCGCGATATGATGGTTATTGGCGCCGTAGTGGTTGGTCACATGCAGCGTTATGCCGGCATTCTGCGCCAGCGCCTGGAAGAATTCGCGCACCAGCTCGGTGTCGAATGTGCCGATCTTCGGCGACGAGAAGGAAACGTTCCAGACCAGGAACGGCCTGCCGGAAACGTCGATCGCCGCCCGGGTCAGCGTCTCGTCCATTGCGAGCTCGATCGAGGCAAAGCGCATGATGCCGCGCCGCTCCCCCAAAGCCTTGCTCAGAGCCTGGCCGATGGCAATGCCGGTATCCTCGACCGTGTGATGGTCGTCGATGTGAAGATCGCCTTTGGCCTCGATCGTCATGTCGATCAGCGAATGGCGCGACAGCTGATCGAGCATGTGGTCGAAGAAGCCGACACCCGTCGAAATGTCGGATTTACCCGTGCCGTCGACATGGACCGATACGGAAATCTCGGTTTCCTTGGTCTTGCGGCTGATTTCTGCGGAACGGGGCGGCATCAGTCTGTCCTGTTCAGAGGCGCGGGCTTGAAAACGAGAGCCTTCTATCAGCATGATCCGGCGATTGCCAGTTGCCATTCCGGACTGTATCGGCCTTGCCGCGGACGGTTTGCAATAACTCGCCCTATGCATACATATGGCCGATCAAAGTCACTCGTACCGCGCCAATCGCCTTTGAGGGATAGCGCGACTCGGAGCAGGAAATGTCGAATGAACTGACCATGCACGCCACGACCATCGTCACCGTGCGCAAGGGCAGCAAGGTTGTCATCGCCGGCGACGGCCAGGTCAGTCTTGGCCAGACCATCATGAAGGGCAACGCCCGCAAGGTGCGCCGCATCGGCAAGGGCGGCAGTGTCATCGCCGGTTTTGCCGGCGCCACCGCCGACGCCTTCACCCTCCTCGAACGCCTCGAAGCCAAGCTCGAACAATATCCTGACCAACTGACCCGCGCCTGCGTCGAGCTCGCCAAGGACTGGCGCACCGACCGCTATCTGCGCCGCCTGGAAGCGATGATGCTGGTCGCCGACAAGTCGGTCTCGCTGGCGCTGACCGGCACCGGTGACGTGCTCGAGCCGGAACATGGCGTCATGGCCATCGGCTCCGGCGGCAACTACGCGCTCGCCGCCGCCCGCGCGCTGATGGACACCGACAAGGACGCCGAGGAGATCGCCCGCAGGGCGATGCAGATCGCCGCCGACATCTGCGTCTACACCAACAGCAGCTTCGTCGTCGAAACGCTCGATGCCGCCTAGGCGGCCGGCCATGATCCCGAAAAATGGGAATCGGCTTCTGGAACAGATCATGGTCGAACAGGAAGACAGCTACGATTTTCGGCCGATCACCCAAAAGGATCTGCCGATGATCGCCCGCTGGCTTGCCGAGCCGCATATCGCCGAATGGTGGGGCGATCCGGAAAAGGAGATCGCCGAGATACGCGAGCATATCGGGTCGGTTTCGGTGGAGCCGCTGATCGTCGAATTGGGCGGCAAGCCGATCGCCTATCTGCAGAGCTACGATCCGCATCTCGAGGACAACCATCCTTACGCCGACCAGCCATTCGGCACGCTGGGTATCGATCTGTCGATCGGGCCGCCGGACCTGGTCGGCATCGGCCACGGCTCGGCCATCGTCCGCCAGTTCGTCGCGGAACTGTTCGAGGAAGGCGCGCCGCGTGTCGTCATCGATCCGCATCCCGGCAATGGCCGCGCCATCCGCGCCTATGAAAAGGCCGGCTTCAGGCCGATCGGCCGCAGGCATTCGGAATATGGGGACGTCGTGCTGATGGCCGTCGATGCGGCCGAAGGCGACCAACAAGAGGGGGACTGATCACAATGACCGCATCCGGGGGAGACAAGGCACTTTCGGCCTATGAAGACAGCTGGCGCATGGGGCTGCTGCTGGTGCTGGCTCTCGTCGTGTTCCAGGCCGGCATTCTCTACGGCATGGGCCATCCGCCGATCTGCACCTGCGGCTACGTCAAGCTCTGGCACGGTGTGGTGAACAGCTCGGAGAATTCCCAGCACATCGCCGACTGGTACACCTTCTCGCACATCATCCACGGCTTCCTGTTCTATGCGCTGGCCTGGGCTCTGTTCCCGCGCTCGCCCGTCGGGCTGAGGCTGGCTTTCGCCGTCCTCATCGAAGGCGGCTGGGAACTCCTGGAGAACAGCCCCTTCATCATCGACCGCTACCGCGCCGGCACCATCTCCCTCAACTACTACGGCGACAGCATCATCAATTCGGTGTCCGACACGCTGTTCATGGCGCTCGGATTTGTGATGGCGCGAAAGCTCCCTATATGGGTGATCGTGGCTCTGGCGCTCATTTTCGAATTCGGCACGGGCTACATCATCCGGGACAATCTGACGCTCAACGTGATCATGCTGCTGCATCCGTTCGAGTCCATCAGGCAGTGGCAAAGTGGAATTTGAGTAACATGAGCACCTTTTCTCCCCGCGAAATCGTTTCGGAACTCGACCGCTTCATCATCGGCCAGAAAGACGCCAAGCGCGCCGTGGCGATCGCCTTGCGCAACCGCTGGCGCCGCCAGCAGCTGGAGGGCCAGATGCGCGAAGAGGTGATGCCCAAGAACATCCTGATGATCGGCCCGACCGGCGTCGGCAAGACCGAGATCTCGCGCCGGCTGGCGCGGCTGGCCGGCGCGCCTTTCGTCAAGGTCGAGGCCACCAAGTTCACCGAGGTCGCCTATGTCGGCCGCGACGTCGAGCAGATCGTGCGCGATCTCGTCGAGGTCGCCATCGGGCTGACGCGCGAGAAGATGCGCGAGGACGTCAAGGCGCGCGCTCACATCAATGCCGAAGAGCGCGTGCTCGAAGCTTTGGTCGGCAAGACCGCGAGCCCGGCCACGCGCGACAGCTTCCGCAAGCGGCTGCGCGACGGTGAGCTCGACGACAAGGAGATCGAGATCGAGGTGGCGGACACCGGCACCGGCGGTATGCCGGGCTTCGAGATCCCCGGCATGCCGGGCGCCAATATCGGCGTGCTCAACATCAACGACATGCTGTCGAAGGCGATGGGCGGCAGGAAGACCAAGACCCGCAAGACGACGGTGAAGGAATCCTACGCGCTACTGATCAATGACGAGTCCGACAAGCTGCTCGACCAGGACGAGGTGGTTCGCCAGGCGCTGGAATCGACGGAGAATGACGGCATCGTGTTCCTCGACGAGATCGACAAGATCGCGGCCAGGAGCGACATTTCGGGCGGTCCCTCGCGTGAAGGCGTTCAGCGCGATCTGCTGCCGCTGGTTGAAGGCACCACCGTTGCGACGAAATACGGGCCGATCAAGACGGACCATATTCTTTTCATCGCCTCGGGCGCGTTTCACGTCTCCAAGCCTTCGGACCTGCTTCCGGAGCTGCAGGGCCGCTTGCCGATCCGGGTCGAATTGCGTGCCCTGGAGAAGCAGGATTTCGTCCGCATCCTCACCGAAACGGAGGCCAGCCTCATCAAGCAGTATATTGCGCTGATGAAGACCGAAGGCGTCGAGTTGGCCTTCACCGACGACGCCATCGATTCGCTCGCCGGCATTGCCGTCGACCTCAACGCCAATGTCGAGAACATCGGCGCCAGACGCCTGCAGACGGTGATGGAACGGGTGCTGGACGAGATTTCCTACGACGCGCCGGACCGCCACGGCACGGCGGTCACCATCGATGCCGACTACGTGCAGAAGCATGTCGGCGATCTCTCGCGCAACACCGACCTGTCACGGTTCATCCTCTAACGGGCGAAGCCCGGCGATGTGTGGCCAGATGGTACCATCTGGCCACCTTTCGTCCCGTCGGAAGCTTGCCTCGTCTCGACTCTCCCACGCGCTTTACCTAGTTTGCCGCCGACTTGAAGGCGGCGGTGGATGAAGAAACGCATACTTCTTTTTGTTGGGCTGGCATTGGCCGCGGCGATGGCAACGGCGAACGCGGCGACCATGGTGCCGCCGGGCAATCGCAACAGCGTGCAGCCGGATATTCCGGGCGCTTCCAGCCGGCGCACTCAGGCCACCAACACCAGCTTCCAGGCCAAGTATCGCAAGGTCTACGCGCTCTTGCAGAACGATGCCGAGCTGCGCGCCAAGATCAGGAAAGTGGCGGCCGCCTACGACATCGATCCGATGCACATCGTCGGCGCCATCGTCGGCGAGCACACCTACAATGTCGACGCCTATGATCGGCTGCAGACCTATTACGTCAAGGCAATGTCCTACCTGTCGAGCAAGCTCACCTTTGCTTATGAAGGGGAGGACGTCAGCGATTTCGTTGAGCGGCCGCAATTCCAGAAATGCGCCGGCATAACCGACAGCTACGATCTCTGGGAATGCCGCGAGCAGGTGTGGAACCATTCCTTCCGCGGCAAGACCGTCGGCGGGACCAGCTTCCCCAACGACCGCTTCGGAGCCACTTTCTTCCAACCCTACTATGCCGGCCAGACTTTCGGACTCGGCCAGCTCAACCCGCTGACGGCGCTGCAGATGAGCGATCTCGTGCACAAGGTCTCCGGCCTGCCCGAGCTCGACGTCAATGATCCGAACACGGTCTACAACACCATCATGGATCCCGACCTCACGCTGCCTTACGTCGCTGCGACCATCAGGAAGTCGATCGACGCCTACAACAGCATCGCCGGCTTCGACATCTCGCACAATCCGGGCCTGACCGCCACGCTCTACAATGTCGGCAACCCCGAGCAGCGCGCCTATGCGTTGGAGGAGGAGAACGAGAAGCGTCGCGCCGCCGGGGAAGCGGAAAAGCTGCCCGAGGAGAATTATTACGGCTGGCTGGTCAACGACAAGCTGGACGAGCTGAAGACGCTGTTCTAGCCGGCTGAGCCGGGTGGCTCAGTAGCCTTCCGAGGCGAGAAACGCCTCGAACTTGCGCATTTCGTCGGCATCCGCCTCGACCATGTGCCGCGGCTCTGGATAGGCGCCCGCCTGGATATCGTCGGCATATTCGCGGAAGGCCGCGATGCGCTCGCTCTGCAGGCGGTCGAACTCCGCCGCGAAGTCGCGGTACCGCTTGGCATGGCGCGGATAATGGCCGCGATTGCTGCCGAGCACGTCTTCCGCGAACAGATATTGCGCATCGCAGCCGGCGCCGGCGCCCATCGAGATCATGATCAGCGATGTACGCCGCGAGATCGCGCTTGCAACCGGGGCCGGCACGACTTCGATCTCGGCGGCGAAGGCGCCGGCGGCTTCAAGGTCCTTGACCTGCTTCCAGACGAAGGCGGCACTTTCGGCCGTCTTGCCGACCGCCTTGAAGCCGCCCGTCCAGGTCGCATGCGCCGGGATCAGTCCGACGTGACCGCAGACCGGAATGTGCTCGTCGCGCAGCCGGCGGATGGTCTGCAGGCTGGCCGCGCAATACATGGCGTCGGCGCTGGCCGCGCGCAGCTTCACCGCCATGCGCAGGATCTCGTCGGTGGTTGCGCCCAGCTTGATGCGTTCGTCGCCGGGAATGGCAAAGCAGGTGGGCGCGGCGTCGCGAAAACGCGGATCGAAGATAAGATCATAGGGGACCGAGATGATGTCGATGCCGGCACGCTCGGCGGCCTCGGCCTCCTCCAGCGAGAAAACGCGCAGCTTCGAAAGCTGGCGCTTGCCCTTCAGCAATTGCAAATCGGCGACGGTCGGTCTGTTGCGTGCCATGTCCGTGGATCCCCTCGTTTCCAGCGATTACTCGGGCCTATGCCGCCAGCAGCGACTTCAGCTTGACCGATTGCGTGCCGAGCGCCTCAGGCGCGGGCGTCGCCCGCTTCGCGATCAGCATCTCGGCCAACCGTATGTCGCGCGCCACCGCATTGCCGGGCCCGATGCCGCTGGCGGCGACCAGCCTGCCGTCCTCGGCCAGGTGGAACAGAATGAAGGCGCCGTCGTAGAGGTCGCGCCGTACGGTCGAGCGGCCTTCGTCAGAAAGCCCGGCGATCTGCAGCGTGAGCCCATATTGATCCGACCAGAACCACGGCACCGCGGCATGCGCCTCGTTGGCGCCCAGCATGTTCTTCGCGGCGAGCGCGCCCTGCTCCTGCGCGTTGCGCCAGGCTTCCAGCCGCACGCGCCGGCCGCCATAGACGGCGAGCGGGAACGAGCAGCAGTCGCCGGCGGCAAAAACATCCGGATCCGCGGTGCAAAGGTTCTCATCGACGGCGATACCATTGTCGATCGCAAGTCCTGCTTCGGCGGCGAGCGCCGTCACCGGCACCGCGCCGATGCCGATCACGGCAAGATCGGCGACGATGTCCTGCCTGTCGGCAAGCGTGATGCGAACTTGCGTGCCGTCATCGGCAATCGCCGTGATGCCTTGGCCGGTAAGCACCTTCACGCCTTCGGCCTGATGCGCCTTATGAATGATTTCCGCGACCTCGGCCGGCACGCCGCGCATCAGGATGCGCGGCTGCGCCTCGAGCACCGTGACCTTTGCGCCTAGCTTGCGCGCCGAAGCGGCAAGCTCGAGGCCGATGAAACCGCCGCCGATGATGGCGACGCGGTTCTCCGGCTTGAGATGGGCGCGGATCGCGAGCGCGTCGTTGAAGGTCCTGAGATAAACGCAGCGGCCGCCCAGACCAGGCATCGGCAGCTTGCGCGGCACGGACCCGGTCGCGAGCAGCAGCTTGCCATAGCCAAGCGAAGAGCCGTCGGAGAGGCGCACGAGATGCGCGGCGCGGTCGATAGCGACGGCCCGAACGGAATGGATGTGGCGGATCGAGTGTTCGGCCAGAAGCTCGTCGCTGGCGATCGCCTTAATGAGGGGCGCCTCGCTGGTCATCGCCTCCTTCGACAGCGGCGGCCGTTCATAGGGCAGATGCGGCTCGTCGCCGACCAGCGTCACCGGCCCTTCATGACCAAGGTCGCGCAGGGTAAGCGCGGCACGACCGCCGCACTCGCCGGCGCCGATGATGACCATTCCTCCCGCCATGCCGTCACCCAAGCTGAATGAAGACTTTGCCGGCGTCGACCTTGACCGGATAGGTCTTGAGATTGACGCAGACCGGCGCCCCGCGCGCGTCGCCGGTCTTGTAGTTGAAGCGGCCATTGTGTTTTGGACACTCGATGATGTCGTCCATCACCAGCCCATCGGCCAGATGCACTTTCTCATGCGAGCAGAGGCCGTCGGTCGCGTAATACTCGTCCTCCGGGCTGCGATAGATGGCGTAGGTGCGGCCGGCATGATCGAACCGCATTACGTCCTCCTCGTCGATGTCTCCGGCCGCGCAGGCCTCGACCCAGTCGCTCATGTCGTCCTCCGGCGAAATTCTTCGTTGTCGGTTGTGTCGGATCCGGTCACTCGGCCGCGGCCGCTACCGGATTGTCGTTGTGCAGCTCTTCCCGGTAGGGCTTTGCCGTCGGCGGCAGCTCGCGCTTGAGGAAGTAGTCCTCGTTGCGCAGCTGGCGCAGGAAGGCCGGGATCATCTCGCGGTAGCCGGCCAGGATCGACGGCGTCGGCGCGGGCAAATCGTGCTTGATCAGCTCATGCAGCTTGGGCAGCGCGTGGTAGGGCACCATCGGGAACATGTGGTGCTCCACATGGTAGTTCATGTTCCAGTAGATGAACCGGCTGATCGGGTTCATGTAGACGGTGCGGCTGTTCAGCCGATGGTCGATGACATTGTCGGCCAGCCCGCCATGCTGCAGCAGCCCGGTCATGACGTGATGCCAGGCGCCGTAGAGGCGGGGCAGGCCGACGAGCATCAGCGGCAGCCATGAATGCAGATAGAGCGCCAGCGCGATGGTCGCGACATAGATGGCGAGCCAAATACGGGCGATGCGGATGGCCTTGGGCTGCTCCTGTTCCGGGATGAAGGTCTGTTCTGCGGCGCTGATGACGCCGGCGGCATTGCGCACCATGTCGGTCATCGCATGCCAGGCATCGAGCATGCCGAAAAAATTCAGCACAACGCGCAAAAGGTCCGGCGGTCGCATGACGGCGATCTCCGGGTCGCGGCCGACGATGATGGTGTCGGTGTGGTGGCGTGTATGGCTCCAGCGCCAGGTCACCGGATTGCGCATGATCATGAAGCAGGCGAGCTGGTAGACCGCATCGTTCATCCATTGGGTGCGGAAGGCCGTGCCGTGACCGCATTCGTGCCAGCGGGAGTCGGTCGAGGAACCGTAGAGCGTGCCATAGACAAAGAAGAACGGCACGCACCACCAGCTGCCCCAGAACCAAGCGCCGCCCGCGCCACTGAGGAACAGCGCACCGAGCCAGATGATGGTGTCTCGGATAGCGGGCTGGTCGGAGCGCTGCATCAGCTCCTTCATCTGCTTGCGCGGGATCTCGGTGTGGTACCACTGGGCCGCCGAAAGACCGTTCTCGACCGCGCGCTTGGCGTCGCGGCCGGTCAGGCTGTAGTCGCGTCCGGACGGCGCCGGAGACGTGATTGCCGTCATTGCGGGGTCCTCCATCAGCACCTGGCGAATGGCCCTCGGCAATGCCGCGCCTCGCCCATGGCTGGCTTCGACTTCACCATAGCGCCAAGTCATGATAGCCTCAATGTCACAAAGATAGATTCTATCATTTTCTATCAGATTGGGCTAATCTGAGTCGGGCAAGCGATGGAGCACTCATGGCAAAGCGGCCGACAATCACCGATCTCGCGCGCGTTTCAGGCTTCAGCGTCGCCACGGTCGACCGGGTGTTGAACAATCGCCTGCCGGTGCGCGAGGAGACGGCGCGTCGCGTCTACGAGGCGGCGACCGACATCGGCTATCACGCCGCTGGCCTGATCAGGCAGCGCATGCGCCAGGAGTTGCCCGAATATCGTCTCGGCTTCCTGCTGCTGCGCGGCAATGACGTTTTCTACGGCGATTTCGCGCGCGAGCTGGAGCTTGCGGTCTCGCAATCGCAACGTTTCCGGGGCACTGCGACGATCGACTTCGCCGCTTCGCTGGCGCCCGATGAGATCGCCGCCCAGATGCGCAAGCTGGCGGCGAAATCCAGGGCCATCGCCGTGGTCGGTCCGGATCATCCGACGCTGACGGCGGCGGTGGAGGCGCTGAAGGCGCGAGGG
>NZ_RZST01000619.1:0-1395 GCF_003997575.1 Mesorhizobium sp. M1A.F.Ca.IN.022.07.1.1 | reverse complement strand
GAACTGCCTCAGCCCCTCCTCGACCAATGCCTTGTCGATCGGCCCCAGTCCCCAGCGCTGTTTCGTGCCGCGCTCGAAATGCACCATGTCGCAGGCCCTGACGAAATTCTCCTTGCCCCAGCTCAGCCAGCGGATCATCTCCGGTTCGTCGTCGCCGGTGCGCCAGAAATCCGAATGCATGTCGCGCGAGAGCCGGCAGGCGATCGCATCGGCTTCCCACAGGCTCCATCCCGGGCCGACCAGGATGGGCAAGGTCAAATTTGGGTTCAGCGCGCGGTAGCGCTCGGCTTGCCCCGGCGCCATGGGCGAGGCGAATTCGAAGGCGACATCGGCCTTCAGATAGCGCGCCGACGCGACCGCGAGGCGAGGATTGGGATTGCGGCTGAACAGTAGTTTCATGTCGATCTCCGGTCCTTCGATTGCCTGCCAAGGACGTTTGAAACCGGCCCGATGCTACATGACGCATGCGGGCGGGACCCGGCGCAACTCGCCAGATCCGACTTTGCAGCGGAGCAACGCGTCGGCTATGCCTCCCGGGCCGGATATCATCGCTTAGCCTAGTCAAGCCTTCCCGTTCAACGGCTTGCGCCCCTGCCCGCCTTCCGCTATAGAGCCGCCACCCGCGTAGACACCCTTGGAGGCAACGCGGAGGAAGGCCGGCCAGGCCTGCATGATCCCCGAAGCGTTTGGACAGCCAAAAGCGTTGGATGGACCATGCAAGGCCGCGACGGCTTTCGACGTTTACGGATGGGCTTGCCCGCCGCGAGCGCTCCATAACACGCGAAAGGAAATGCCATGAGCCACGAGGCTTACGAGCTCAAGGCCGAAGCGCGCGAACAGGTCGGTAAGGGGTCCGCCCGTGCAGTTCGCCGCAACGGCAAAGTGCCTGCAGTTATTTACGGCGACAAGCAGCCCCCCCTGGCGATCGCCCTCAACTACAAGGACATCTTCTACAAGATCCACGGCGGCGGGTTTCTGACCACGATCGCTACGATCGATGTCGACGGCAAGAAGATCCAGGTCCTGCCGAAGGATTTTCAGCTCGATCCGGTCAAGGACTTCCCGGTCCATGTCGATTTCCTGCGCATCGGCAAGGACACCGAGGTCAATGTCGACGTGCCCGTCCACTTCATCAATGAGGACAAGTCGCCCGGCATCAAGCGCGGCGGCGTGCTCAACATCGTTCGTCACGAAGTCGAGTTCCACTGCCCTGCCAACGCGATCCCGGAATTCATCACCGTCGATCTCGCCGGCACCGAAATCGGCGACTCGATTCACATTTCGGCGGTTGCCCTGCCGGCCGGCGTCAAGCCGGTGATCTCCGATCGCGACTTCACCATCGCGACCATCGCCGGCTCCGCGGCAATGAAGCCGGAGACGGAGGAGACTGCCGAA
>NZ_RZST01000618.1:0-1398 GCF_003997575.1 Mesorhizobium sp. M1A.F.Ca.IN.022.07.1.1 | reverse complement strand
CTGGACGCCAAGCTGCGCGAGGAAATGCGGGCCGAGATCAAGCGGCTGCACATCAAGCAGGGATCGACCACGATCTATGTCACCCACGACCAGATCGAGGCGATGAGTCTGGCCGACCGCATCGTCATCATGCATGAGGGCTTCATCCAGCAGGTCGGCACGCCGGACGAGGTCTACTCGCATCCGGCAAACCTGTTCGTGGCGCAATTCGTCGGCAGCCCGGTGATGAACATCGCCGAGGCGAGCGTCGCCGATCTGGCCGGCGCGGCCTCCGTCACCGTCGGCGGTGCGCCGGCGGGTTTCGAGTTCCCGCGCGAGCTCCTGTCCAGGCTGAACGGGCATTCCAATGGTGGCTTGACGCTCGGCATCCGTCCGGAAGGCGTGCTCGTCCGGCATGATGCCGCTCCCGGCTACGTGCCGGTCGAAGCGCAGATCATCGAGCCGCTCGGCTCCTTCGACATTGTCGACCTCAAGGTCGGCTCCAAGATGCTGCGCGCCCGCACCAAGGCAGGCTACGTGTCGGGTCCGGGCGAGAAGGTTCATGCCCGCATCGACCCGGAACAGGCGCATTTCTTCGACACGGCAAGCGGCAAGTCGCTGGGAGTAAGGCTGTAATGGCCCATATCGAACTGAAGAACATCACCAAGAAGTTCGGCGGCCATACCGCGCTGACGGGTCTCAACCTCAATATCGCCGATGGCGAGTTCTTCGTGCTTTTGGGCGAAACCGGCGCCGGCAAGACGACGACGCTCCGGATGATCGCCGGCCTCGAGAAACCGACCGAGGGCCAGGTCTTCATCGACGGCGTCGACGTCGCCGACTGGAGCGCGGCCGAGCGCGACGTGGCCTTGGTGCTGCAGCAATATTCGCTCTATCCGCGCTACACGGTGCGGCAGAATCTCGAGTTTCCGCTGAGGCCAAAGATTCGCCGGCTGCCGGATGCCGAGATCAAGGACCGCGTCGCGCGCGCCGCCCGCACGCTGCGCATCGAGCATCTGCTCGACCGCAAGACCGACCGGCTCTCCGGTGGCGAGATGCAGCGCGTCTCGATCGGCCGCGCGATCGTGCGCAAACCACGCGTGTTCCTGATGGACGAGCCGCTGTCGGCGCTCGACGCCAAGCTACGCGAGGCGCTGCGCACGGAGTTGAAGAACCTGCAGATGCAGCTCGGTGCCACCTTCCTGTTCGTCACCCACGACCAGATCGAAGCGATGTCGATGGGCGACAAGGTCGGCGTGCTGAACCATGGCCGCATCGTGCAGACCGGCACGCCGCAGGAGATCTACAACAATCCCCGCGATACCTATGTCGCAAGCTTCGTCGGCTCGCCGCCGATGAACCTCATCGACGGCACGCTGGTCGACGACCGCGCGGTGATGGCGCCGATGAGTTTCGAAT
>NZ_RZST01000617.1:0-1406 GCF_003997575.1 Mesorhizobium sp. M1A.F.Ca.IN.022.07.1.1 | reverse complement strand
GGCGTGGTGACTTCGCTTGGCGTCGGCAAGGCCGACAACTGGGCGGCGCTGACCTCAGGCAAATCCGGCATCCATCCGATCACCCGTTTTCCCGTCGATCATCTGAACACCCGCATCTCCGGCATGGTCGATTTCCTGCCGTCGAGCTCCAAGGGTGCCAGTCCCCTCACCTACGAGCTGGCCGAGACGGCCGCCCAGGAAGCGGTGTCGGAGGCCGGCCTCGATTCCGGCGATTTCGGCGGCCCGCTCTTTCTCGCCTCGCCGCCGGTCGAGCTCGATTGGGCCGACCGCTTCTCGCTCTACAATTCCGACAAGAAGGAAAGCGGTTCCGAGAGATTGCTGCGCGTGGCGCGCGGACTGAAGGAGCTCGGCATTTTCGAGACCACCCAGTTCGGCTCGATCGCCGATCGCCTGGCCGATCGTTTTGGCACGCGCGGCCTGCCGATCACGCTGTCGACAGCCTGCGCGTCAGGCGCCACCGCCATCCAGCTCGGTGTCGAGGCGATCCGCCGCGGCGAATGCGACAAGGCGCTGTCGATCGGCGCCGACGGTTCCGCCACGGCCGAAGCCCTGATCCGCTTCTCGCTGCTCTCGGCGCTTTCCACCCACAACGACATTCCCGAAAAGGCCTCGAAGCCCTTCTCCAGGGACCGTGACGGTTTTGTCCTTGCCGAGGGTTCCGGCGCGCTTGTGCTGGAATCGCTGGAGGCGGCACTTGCCCGGGGTGCCACTATCCTCGGCATAATGCGTGGCTGCGGCGAGCGCGCCGACGACTTCCACCGCACCCGCTCCAAGCCTGACGGTTCGCCGGCCATCGCCGCGGTACGCGCCGCCCTTGCCGATGCCGGCTTGAGCGAAGACGAGATCGACTACGTCAACGCGCACGGCACCTCGACGCCGGAAAACGACAAGATGGAGCATCTGTCGCTGTCGACCGTGTTCGGCGAGCGGATCGGCTCGATGCCGATCTCGTCGAACAAGTCGATGATCGGCCACACGCTGTCCGCTGCCGGCGCGGTCGAGGCCGCGTTCTCGCTGATGACCATGCGCGAAAGCGTCATCCCGCCGACCATCAATTACGACAATCCTGATCCGGCAATCGTGCTCGACGTGGTGCCAAACAAGAAGCGCAACGCAGAGGTCGGCACGGTTCTGTCGAATTCCTTCGGCTTCGGCGGCCAGAACACCTGCCTTGTCATGGCGCGGGAACCGGTCTAAGCGGACGTTTTCCCGCTTCCAAAGTACCGACAGGCCAAATGCGCGCATTGCAACTTATCGAGGACCGCCGCCTTGAAACGGTGGACCTTCCGCCTCCCCCGCCGCCTTCGCAAGGTGAAGTGACGCTCCGCATCAAGGCGGTGGCGCTCAACCATATCGACGTCTGGCGCCGGCGCGGCATGGCCCTC
>NZ_RZST01000616.1:0-1429 GCF_003997575.1 Mesorhizobium sp. M1A.F.Ca.IN.022.07.1.1 | reverse complement strand
GGTTGGCGCCGGCGCTGAAGGTCTCCTCTCGCCATAGGGAGAAGTCAGCGGAGTGAAGCGGAGGCTGGGTGAGGGGAATTGGCGCGCTCACCTTCGCCCGAACAATCTTTCAATGTCGGCGAGTTTCAGCTCGATATAGGTCGGCCTGCCATGGTTGCAGGTGCCGGAGCCGGGCGTCGCCTCCATTTGGCGCAGCAGCGCGTTCATCTCCTCGGCCTTGAGCAGGCGGCCCGAGCGCACCGAGCCGTGGCAGGCCATGGTCGCGGCTATTCTGTCCAGCCGTTCCTTCAGGGTCTCGACCGTGTCGTTGTCGGCGATCTCGTCGGCGAGGTCACGCACCAGTTGCTGCACGTTGGTTTCGCCGAGCATCGACGGCGTCTCGCGCACCGCCACCGCGCCCGGGCCGAAGCGCTCCAGGCCGAGGCCGAATTTGGCCAGCGTCTCGGAATGCATCGCCAGCCGCTCGGCATCCTCTTCCGCAAGGTCGACGATCTCGGGCAAAAGCAGCATCTGCGAAGGCACGGCGCGAGAGTGCAGCGCGTTCTTCAAGGCCTCGTAGACTAGGCGCTCATGTGCGGCATGCTGGTCGACGATGATGAGCGAATCCCGGGTCTGGGCGACGATATAGTTCTCATGCACCTGAGCGCGCGCCGCGCCCAGCACCGTGCCGAGCAGCGCCTCGGCCGGCTCGGCGATGCCCGCCCGCGCGTCGGCGCTTGCCAGCGGCCCGGTGTCGAAGGCAGCCTGATCGTTTTCGGCGAAGCCTCGCGCCGGCCGGGCTTCGCCCATGTCGAGCGGCCGTTGCGGCGAGCGCGCCAAAGTCGAACCGTGGTCGAAGCTGGAGCCGGAGGCGCGAAAAGCGGCCTCATAGCTGCGGTGGCCATTGGCCGGTCCGGGATGCGAATAGGACGCCGCGCCGGGCCGGAAAGCCGCCATCATGCCGGCCGCGCCGGTGGTCGCGGCCCGGATGCCGGCGCCGGCCATCGCCTCGCGGATGGCGCCGACAATCAACCCGCGCACCAGGCCCGGATCGCGGAAGCGCACATCGGCCTTGGCCGGGTGGACATTGACGTCGACGGTTGCCGGATCGAGCGAAAGGAATAGCACGGTGACCGCATGCCGGTCGCGCGGCAGCACGTCGGCGAAGGCGCCGCGGATCGCGCCGGCGATCAGCTTGTCGCGCACCGGCCGGCCGTTGACATAGGCATATTGCTGCAGCGCGTTGGCGCGGGTGTAGGAAGGGATCGAGACGTGGCCGGCAAGATGCACGCCGTCGCGCATGGCATCGATCGCAATGGCATTGTCGGGAAAGTCGGCGCCCATCACTTGCGCGATGCGGGCGAGCCGGCCCTCCGGCGTGCCGCCGGTCGCCGGCAGCTCCAGCGTCGAGCGGTCGGAACCGGCAAGCGTGAAGCGCACGGCGGGGAAG
>NZ_RZST01000615.1:0-1434 GCF_003997575.1 Mesorhizobium sp. M1A.F.Ca.IN.022.07.1.1 | reverse complement strand
GCCGATGCCGGAGCCGACCGGTGAGAGCGCAGGCTCCCGGCCGACTTCCTTGAGATCGGTGCCGCAGCCGGACAGTGCCGCCGCCGCGACAAGGACGAGCAATTGCAACTTCATGACGGATCAACCCTTCGCGCCGCGCTGGCCATGATGCCGGTGAGCGTCGCCGCCGCCTTCTGGTCCATTTCGTTGAGGATGATGCCGGCCTTGCGCGCATCGAGCTTCATCAGGATGGCCGCAGCGAGCTCGGCGTTGACCATTGCCAGGCGCTCGGCTGCGGCGTCTGGCTTCATGCCGGCATAGATCTTGACGACGCTCTCTTCGGCGCGCGCCAGGAATACCTCGCGTCGCTTCAGCCACTGCTCGTACTCGGAACGTTTTGTCTCCAGGGCTTTCATGCGCTCGTCGATGCCTGCCTGGAGCTGCTTCAGCTCCTCGGCCTGCAAGGCGTAGCGGCGGTCGCGAGCTGCATCGGCGATGTTGGAGCAGAAGCGCTGGATCTCGCTCTCGTCCGGCGCCTTCCCGCGCGCGAGATCAGCCGGCTGGGCCGGGGCCTGTCCGCCGGGCAGCACCTGGCGGACTTCTTCCGCGCGACCCGGAGTGCCGCCCATCAGCGCAGCGATCGAGACAGCGGCTAGTAGCTTCATGGTCGTATGAAGTCTCGGGCGACGATGCGGGTTTGAGGAGAAGAGCTCGATCATCGGCATGCCTATTGGAGAACCAGGTCGGCCTGCAGGGCGCCGGCCGACTTGATCCCTTGCAGGATGGCGATGATGCCGTCGGGCTTGACGCCGAGACGGTTGAGACCGGAAACGAGCGTTTCAAGGTCGGGGCCGTCGAGCACGGCGACGCGGGCGTCGGGTCGCGAGGCCTCGATGGCGGTGAAGGGTTCGACCGCCGTCTCGCCCTTGGAGAAGGGCTCCGGCTGAACCACTTTCGGCGCCTCGGTGATGCGCACGGTGAGCGTGCCGTGGCTGATCGCGACGCGCGAGATCTTGACGTTGTTGCCGATGACGATGGTGCCGGTGCGCTCGTCGATGACGACGCGGGCAGGCGCATCCGACTCGACGACCAGGTTTTCGATCTCGGCATAAAAGCGCGCGGCCGATACGTTCTTCGGCCGTCTGATCTGCACGGTGCGGGCATCGCGCTCAGCCGCAACGCGCATGCCGAAGCGCTGCGAGGTGTAGTCGTTGATGGCGTCCGCGATGCGGATGGCGGTCGAGAAATCGGGATTGCGCAATTGCAGCGTCAGCACGCCCTGATCGTCGAACTCGGCGGGCACCGAGCGCTCGACGATGGCGCCGTTCGGCACGCGGCCGGCGGTGGGCACGCCTTGCGTCAGCTGCTCGGCCTGGCCCTGGGCGGTGAAGCCGCCCACGATCACCGAGCCCTGGCCGACGGCGTAGATCTCGCCGTCGGCCAGGGCTCGGTGAT
>NZ_RZST01000614.1:0-1452 GCF_003997575.1 Mesorhizobium sp. M1A.F.Ca.IN.022.07.1.1 | reverse complement strand
GTATGAGAAGGCCGTGAACGCGGGTCATTTGGCGACCGCGCGCGGCATCGAGTTCAGCGTCGACGATCTGGCGCGAGGCTGGATCATCGAGCGCCTGATGTGCCACTTCTCGTTTTCAGCCGTCGAACTCGTCGAACGTTTCGGCGAAGTCGGACGGAAGCTGCTGCTCAAGGCAAGCAGCGTTGCCGTCGACGACGGCGGCAGGATGCTTGCGCTCGATGGCGAGCACTTCGTCGTGCCGAGAGACAACTGGCCGCTGGTCAGGACGGTGGCGGCAAGGTTCGACAAGTACCTCGGAAACGGGACCGGCAAGCATTCGGTGGCCGTGTGACCAGCGCCAGCAAGCCGCGGTTCAGAAGTGCTCGCCGACCCTGAAGGGGCCGATGCGGGTTCCGGCAGCGATCAGATAGGCGGTCGACCAGCCGATCAGCAAAAACCCGTTCACGCCTTCCAGGGCTGCCAGGACGCGCCATCCGTGCGCCGGCACCACATCGCCATAGCCAACCGTCGAAAAGGTGATGGTGGAAAAATAGAGCGCGGTTTCGAAGTCCGGCAACACGCCGACCGTCAGATATACCCCTGCCCACAGCCACACTTCGGTGGTGATGATGGCAAAGAGCCCCATCACGACGCTGATCATTGCCGCGATGCGACTGCGCCGGCCATGCATGCGGAAGCGGTCGACCAGGCGCGCCATCGCATGGGTGACAGCGATGAGACCGAAAGTGTGGATCAGGACGGTCAGGCTGATCACCACGGTGCCGAGGCAAAGATTAAGGATCATCCGAGGAAACTAAGGGCATCGACGGTCGCGATCCTTGCGCAAAATCAAGCCCGGTCCAGGTTCTTAAGACGACTGCATGGCTCGGCGCCTGCTAGGTCGACCTTATGCGCCACCCGGGTTTGGGGCAGGACCAAGGCGAAAGAACATGGCGAGCTTCAGGCTCGTCGCTATCCGTTCGGCGCGTTCGACGAACACCGCCGCGGTTTCGGGAGCGAACAGTTCAGAAGCCGTTTCGACAAAGAGGGCCAACCAGATGGCGAAGTCTGCTTCGGTGACATCCTTCAGCTTCAGGTGAGCCGGCACCGGCCGCCCATGATAGTCGCCGCTCTTCAAGACGACGGAACACCAGAAGTCCGTCATCTTGTCCAGATGAGGCTCCCAATCACCGGTGATCTCGCGGGCGAAGATAGGTCCGAGGCGTTGGTCCTTCCGCACCCTTGCATAGAATTGGCGGACCAGCGCTCCGATCGACTGCCGATCGACGCCGGGGCGCTCCAGCGACGCCTCGGCGGCAGGGCGAACCCGGTCAAGCAAGACTGACTTCGAGATCATCACGTTCCTTGTTTCTCGAGCAATCAGGTCAAGCCCAGGCGGTGAAGGGCAGCCTGAAGGAAACCGCGGCGATCACGGACGAGCCGGAAGCCGAGATTGTCGGGCGGCGTGCCGAC
>NZ_RZST01000613.1:0-1463 GCF_003997575.1 Mesorhizobium sp. M1A.F.Ca.IN.022.07.1.1 | reverse complement strand
GGTCCCGACTGGGGCAGAGAGTAGGCGTTCCGTGGCTCGGACACACCTGCGGGCACTGCTCCTATTGCATCGCCGGCGCCGAAAATCTTTGCGACCAGCCTCTCTTCACCGGCTACACGCGCGATGGCGGCTTCGCCAGCCATGTGGTGGCCGACGAGCATTTCGCCTTTGAGCTCGACGCCGCGGCGGACCCGGTATCCTCGGCGCCGCTGTTATGCGCAGGGCTGATCGGGTGGCGCTGCCTCAAGAAGGCGGGTGACGGCCGGCGCCTCGGGATTTATGGCTTTGGTGCGGCCGCTCATATCATCACCCAGGTGGCGATCTGGCAGGGACGTCAGGTCTTCGCCTTCACACGGCCGGGCGACATGCAGGCTCAGCAATTCGCGCGCTCGTTGGGCGTTGTCTGGGCCGGGGCGTCCGATGAACTGCCCGCCGCCGAGCTTGACGACGCGATCATTTTCGCACCGGTCGGTGCATTGGTGCCGGCGGCGTTGCGGGCTGTGCGTAAAGGCGGCCGCGTGGTCTGCGGTGGTATCCACATGAGCGACATTCCATCGATGCCCTACAAGCTTCTCTGGGAAGAAAGAGAATTGGTTTCGGTCGCGAACCTAACCCGCAGTGACGCGGAGGAATTCTTCCCGATAGCGCAACGCGCTCAGGTGCGCACGCACACAAGAGTCTATCCGCTGGAGCAGGCCAACCAGGCCCTGGACGATTTGCGGATGGGCAGGCTGAGTGGCGCTGCCGTCCTGCAGCCGTGAGGAAAGCAACAAACTAAAGCGCGCGCTCGCCCAGCCTCTGCATCTGCTTCAGCCATTTCGCTCGCTTGGCATCGCTGACATTCGCGACCATGCCGAGCAATGTCTCGCGCACCGGCTTGATGCCGACGAAATGCAGTATACCGCGCCGCATGCCGGCAATGCCGTGGCTGAGGAACCAGAACCGATAGACGGGCGCTGGCATTCCCATGGTCACCACCAGCCGTGCTGAGCGGCCGCGCAATAGGGATTTTGCGGAACCTACTCCCTTGTCGGGGTAGGCGAACGCCGTGCCCGGCCGCATGACCTGTTCGAGGAAGGCTTTGAGCATGGCCGGCATGGTGCCCAGCCATAGCGGGAAGACAAAGAGCAGATGCTCTGCCCAGACGACAGCCTCGGCCGCCTCCTTCAAGCTGCCGGGCATGGTTCCGTGCTCGAACTCCCGGTTAGTCCGCAGCATCGGAAACTCCAGCAAGGCCAGGTCGATCCTTCGCACGATATGGCCGGCCCGAGCCGCGCCCTCGGCATATGCCGAAGCCAACCCGCGACAGAGCCGATCAGGAGACGGGTCGGGGTGGCCGACGATGACGAGGATGCGGCGCGACATGGCTTGGGCCGAACAGTTTGCGAGAATTCCTAAGGTTGCTCGACCCGTGCGACCTGGTAGGTGTGCAAGGCCCCGTTGCGTTTTATCGAAACATACTC
>NZ_RZST01000612.1:0-1484 GCF_003997575.1 Mesorhizobium sp. M1A.F.Ca.IN.022.07.1.1 | reverse complement strand
TTATAGTACCGGCCCTTGCTGGCGCTTGACGCCCCCGGAATCTTCGGGGAGTTCGTATTGGCGTTCCAAGTGCCTTGGTAGGACATGGCACCAAAGAGCGTCGACGGCAGCTGAGCTGCCGGAACCTTTCCGGTCCCGTCGAGAGCGGCATAACCGTTCGCGTTGCCCTTTTCGGATGCGTCCTGCTTGCTGTCGAGAGCGGCCTGCAGCCCCGTCGTGTCTGCAATCGTGTGTTGATGCAACAGGAGCGCCCGGTTCGCGACTGAGACCAGGATCCCCGCAACATCGACGTCGATCGCAGAGAAGGCCGCGACCAGCCGAAGAACGTCATTCGCAAGCTCGTTGCTGCCGAAGGGAAGCTGGTACCCCCGGTTCAGCGTCGTGTTTTCTACTGGCATGGCGATCCTCGGCGAGGGTTACGGGGTTGAGATCGCCCGGAAGTCGTAGGCCATCGGCCGCGCCGCCGGGGTGCCGGTGAGCGTGATGCGGATGCGCCCAACGGGATTGGCGTTGAAGCCAATGACGCTGTATTTGCGCTCGACCCAGCCGGCATCCTGCAGCGGCGCCTGCGTCACCTGAGGAACCGCTGTCCAGACGTCGTTCGCGGCATCTGCGTGCATTGCGATTGTCGCGCCGGTCTGGATCTTGGTCTTTAGATAGGACAGGATGTCGACGCCGGTGCCCATGTCGAAAGCGCGGGTGACATAGGTGCCGGTCGTCTGCAGCTCGCCCTCGATCGCGAGGATGACCGGGAAAACCACTGGCGAGACTTTGGCAGAACCGGAGAGCACCGCGCGGACCTCGACATTGCCGGTGTAGAAGGACTGCAATTCCCAGGCCTGGCCGGGATTGAGCAGAGTGACCGAACCGTCATCGAGCTCGACCTCGAAATGCATCGCGGCCGCGGCGGTCGGCAGCTCGACCTCGGCTCGAATAAGCAGATCGCTCATGTTGGCGGCGGCGAAGGTGCCGACATTCACGGTCTTGGTCGTCGGCGCGAACTTGGCGGCGATCAGCTGGAAGCAGATGTCCTCGTCCTGATGCGGCGTCCAGGTGACGGCATTCGACGACGACAACATGACGCCGACCGAATAAGGCTGCGCCGCGACTGGCTGCTGAAGGTCGGCGTCGAAGTCGCCGAGCTTGGCGGTCTTGATTGAATGATTGCCGTCGTTTGTCTTCACGACAAAGGCGTATTCGATGCCGCTGGCCAACCAGATGGGGTAAGGGAAGCGGATTTCGGTCCACTGCCCGATCACCGCGTCGTTCATGTCGTAGAACGCCTGGGCGATGACGTTGACGGTCGGGATGCCATTGGCGACCTCGACCAGCTCGAGCACGATCGGGTGGTCCGGATCGCCGACGAGGCAGACCTTAAGGTTGACGCCGGCGATGTGCCGGCCTTCGGTCAACGTGAAGGTCTGCGCCAGCGGATCGGACCGGCGGTGGCGGCAATGGCGGCAGCCGGTCCGATCCGCTGGCGC
>NZ_RZST01000611.1:0-1494 GCF_003997575.1 Mesorhizobium sp. M1A.F.Ca.IN.022.07.1.1 | reverse complement strand
GCCTGGGGGACTCTGGCTGTTGGTGACATCGGCTAGCCACATACATCGAGCCATGGCTTGTTTCCGCACCGTTGGGTTTCCTGTTGTCGCCTACCCGGTGGACTATCGGACGCGTCGCACGGCCGAGCTCTGGCGGCCGTCGGGGTCCGCCGCAGCTGGCCTCTCAGCTGCCGCTCTCGCCGCGAGCGAATGGCGCTCTGGCTGCTGACCCATTGATCCGCAGGAAAGACCACCGGATTCTTTCCTGAGCCCTGAACTCTTTGACCTAGAACAAATTCATGTCCAGATCTTTGGTATATGATCAATCCTACGATAGCGTTCACCGCCGCTTCGGAAGGGTTTGATTGTGGATCGGAATGACATCCGACCAAGGCTGGGGCGTTCAATGAAACGCCCCTCAGGATTCGGCGGGTCGCGTTGGCTCGCCGTCTGCCTCGCCTTGCTGATGGCGTTCACCATAGTCCATTACGGCCATGCCAACTCGGCAGCAGCTTCGCGTGGTGCCCAGTGGGCAGCGGAGCATAGTCATGGCTCCGCAGCGATGCGGCACGACGGTGATCACGCGCCGTGCAAGGACGTTGACCATGCGCGCCATCAAGGAACATGCGTCTCGATTTCAAGCTGCTCATTCTGCGTTCCGGTTGACGGCCATCTCTTCGTCGCGATTTCGGGAAGCCACCTCGTCGCGACAGCACCGCCCGTTGCTTCCTCACCCGCGCGTGTGCCAATTCGTCTGCGCCCTCCAAAGCTCATCGTGACTGCTTGAGCGCACGAGCCGTCGCGTTCGTGCGCTTCGCCGCCGGTCAATCCGGCCTCGAGTCACGAACATCAGAGCTTTACAATGCAATCCATATCCCGTCGCCAGTTCCTGGCGTCCGCAGCGGCTATTGGCACAGCCAGCGCCTTCGAGCCGGTGATCATTCCGCGAGCGGCTTGGGCGGCTACACCCGAAATCATCCGGGCCGAAACCCGCGTCATCGACGTGGCCGGCCGTGCCGCCAAGGTCTTCGGTCTCATTCGGTCCGACGGCACGCATGGGCTTACCATCTCAGCGGCCGATGACTTCCAGGCCCGGCTCGAGAACGCGCTCGCCGCGCCAACCTTGATCCATTGGCACGGTCTGATGCCGCCGTTCGGGCAGGACGGCGTGCCTGACCTGCCGCAGCCTTTGCTCAAGCCGGGCAAAGCCTATGACTACAACTTCCCCGTCGCGACGCCGGGCACGCACTGGATGCATGCGCATACACTGCAGGAGCAGCAGCTGCTTGCCGCACCGCTGATCGTTACCGATCCGGCCGATAAGGGCAGAGACGAGCAGCCCGTGGTGGTCCTGCTCCAGGACTTCAGCTTCAAGACTCCCGAGGAATTGCTGGCTGACTTGACCGGCTCTGCGAACTCGGCGGCAGCGGCCCATTCAATGTCAGGGCATTCGATGTCAGGCACGGATATGCCGGGGATGAGCATGGCTGGCGACGACCAGGGCACGTCCATGGC
>NZ_RZST01000610.1:0-1503 GCF_003997575.1 Mesorhizobium sp. M1A.F.Ca.IN.022.07.1.1 | reverse complement strand
TTCTGGCGTGGTAGCTATTTCCGCTTCATCGCCTCGGCGAGCGCCGCGCCGAACGCACCCTGTGACGGCTTTTCAGGCTGGCGCTGCGGCGCCGGCGAGCGCGGTACGGGCTTGCCGCCGCCGCTGTCGCGCTGGCCGACCCGAGGCGCCCCACCCTGGCCGCCATCCTTGCGCATCGAGAGGCCGATGCGATTGCGCTTGATGTCGACATCGACCACTCGAACTTTCACGACATCGCCGGCCTTTACCACCTCATGCGCGTCCTTGATGAAGCGGTCGGCCAGCTGCGAGACATGCAGCAGCCCGTCCTGGTGCACGCCGATGTCCACGAAGGCGCCGAAGGCGGCGACATTGGTGACCGTGCCTTCGAGCAGCATGCCGGGCTTCAGGTCCTTGATGTCGTCGACGCCTTCGGCAAAGGTCGCCGTCTTGAAGCCCGGCCGCGGGTCGCGTCCGGGCTTTTCCAGTTCCGCGATGATGTCACGTACCGTCGGCAGGCCGAAGCGCTCGTCGACGAAGACACGAGGGTCAAGTGCCTTGAGCGCGGCACTGTCGCCCATCAGCGCGCGCACGTCGCGGCCGCAGGCGGCGACGATCTTCTTTGCCACGCCATAGGCTTCCGGATGCACGGATGAAGCGTCGAGCGGCTCGGAGCCGTTCGGGATGCGCAGGAAGCCTGCGCACTGCTCGAACGCGCGCGGTCCAAGCCGCGCCACGTTCAGCAGATCGCGGCGCGTAGCGAACGGGCCGCCGACGTCGCGATGCGCGACGATCGCTTCGGCAAGCGATGGCCCCAGTCCCGAAACGCGCGCCAAGAGCGGCGCCGATGCCGTGTTGAGGTCGACGCCGACAGCATTGACCGCATCCTCCACCACCGCCTCCAGCGAGCGGCCGAGCCGGTACTGGTCGACATCGTGCTGATACTGGCCGACGCCGATCGACTTCGGCTCGATCTTGACCAGCTCGGCGAGCGGGTCCTGCAGGCGTCTCGCGATCGACACCGCGCCGCGCAGCGACACGTCGAGGTCGGGAAACTCGGCGGCCGCCGTCGCCGAGGCTGAATAGACCGACGCGCCGGCTTCGCTGACGATCACCTTGATCGGCTTCGGCCCGCCGTCGGACGGCAGGCTGGCGAGCATGTCGGCCACCAGCTTCTCGGTCTCGCGGCTGCCGGTGCCGTTGCCGATCGAGATCAGCTCCACCTTGTGGAAGCGAATGAGCCTGGCAAGTTCCGCCTGCGTGCCGCGCACATCGTTCTTTGGCGGAAACGGATAGACGGTGGTCGTCGCCACCAGCTTGCCGGTACCGTCGACCACAGCCACCTTGACGCCGGTGCGGATGCCGGGATCGAGACCCATCGTGGGCCGGGAGCCGGCGGGCGCGGCGAGCAGCAGGTCCTTGAGGTTGCGGGCAAAGACATGGATGGCCTCGTCCTCGGCCCGCTCGCGCAGGTCGCGCATCAAATCAAGCGTCAGATGGAGCGATAGTTTTATCCGCCAGGTC
>NZ_RZST01000060.1:0-21476 GCF_003997575.1 Mesorhizobium sp. M1A.F.Ca.IN.022.07.1.1 | reverse complement strand
CTTCTGGCCGACCAGCGCGTTGATCAGCGACGACTTGCCGACATTGGAGCGGCCGGCAAAGGCGATCTCCGGCGGCCCTTCCGGCGGCAGGAATTTCATCGACGGCACGCCGCGGATGAAGATCCACGCGCGGGTGAACAGCTCCGGACTTATGGCAGTTTCGCTCGTGGTTTTATCCGGCGCGTTCAAACGGCGGCCTCCAGCTTGGAAATGTCGGCGCCACGAATGGCGTTGAGGTTGCGGCTGACCTTGTCGACCGGCCAGTTCCACCAGGCCGCTTTCAAAAGCCGTCGCACCGTGAACTCGTCGAAGCGCATCTTCACCACCTTGGCCGCATTGCCGGCGACGATCGCATAGGGTGGCACGTCGTGCGTGACAACCGATTTCGCTGCGACGATCGCGCCATGGCCGATCTCGACGCCCGGCATGATCACCGCATCCATGCCGATCCACACGTCATTGCCGACGATCGTGTCGCCGCGGATCTCTTTCGACCAGGTCTCGGGGTCAAAACCTTCCTCCCAGCCATGGCCAAAAATGTTGAACGGATAGGTGGAGAAGCCGGACATGGCGTGATTGGCGCCGTTCATGATGAAGCGGGCACCCTCGGCGATGGCGCAGAACTTGCCGATGATCAGCCTGTCGCCGATGAAGGGATAGTGGTGCAGCACGCACCTCTCGGCGAATTTGTCCGGGCCGTCGGGATCGTCGTAATAGGTGAAGTCGCCGATCTCGATGTTCGGCGCATTGACCAGCGGCTTCAGGAAGCCGACGCGCGGATGCATCGCAATGGGATGCTTGATGTTGGGGTTGGGTCCGGTCATCGCGGTCAGTCCTTAGTTGGCAGGCACGAGGCGGCGCCCTGGCGACGCTGTCTCCCGATCAAACTACCGTGATCAGGCTGCAGCACCAACCCGCGCTCAGCGGCTGCCGCGACAGATCACGATCGGGTTGGAAAGCGCGCTGTCGAAACCGCTGCCCTGATAGATCTGGACGTTGGAGGCGCCGGGCGGCAGCGTGAAACTGCCGTCGACGACTTTCTGGTCGCCGGCCGAGGTGTGCAGGGCCCAGCTATAGGTGCAGAACTGCGGCGGAGCCTTGGGTTGCACGTGGCTGCAGTTGAGCTGCGCGCCGCCGAGCATTGCCGCGCCGCCGCAGCTCACCGCTTCCTTGGCGGCGGCCGGAAACGCGCATGTCAGCAGGGCAGCCACGGTCGCGATCCTGAGCCGGTTCATCTTCATTTTTCGTGCGTGCCTCTGCCGGCCTTCAGTTGCGCCACGTCGGCGCGACGTTTGCTCCAGGCGGCTTAGCTGGTCTTGCGCACCGCGTCCAGCAGGATTATGTGCATGATGATAATAAGCATGCTCACGAAAGCTTGTCTGCCGACTCCGAAGTTCCTCCCATGCCTTCCTCGCTCACCAGCAGCTTCGTCCTGCACGACGTCGCGCGCCTGCCCGGAAAACGCTTCGAGCAGCGCTCGCGCCGCTCGAGCCAGACTCGCGGGCATTGGCAGGTGCGGCCCTATCTGTCTCGACAGCAAGGCATTCACCTTTCCGCGGACGCGCGGCAGGAGCTGCAAACACTTTGTCTGATCAAATCCAATCTGCTCGAGGCCTGCGCCCAGCCGGCTGTCGACCGGGAGAAAGTCCATGTCTGAACCAGCCTCACCACGCAAACCCGCCGACGGCGACAATGCCGGCGACAGAAGCAGCGACCAGGTCATTCGCCTGGACAGCCAGCGCGAGCAAAGGCGTGCCGCCAATCCGGGGATCGAAAACGATGAGCTGGAAGCCCCTGTCGCGCCGGAACCTGCTGCGCTCGAAGCACCCTCGGCCCAGCCGAAGCCGGCCGCCGTCACGATAGCCTCGCCGGCCCGGGCCAAGCCGCGGCGCAGCTTAACCCGGTCTGTCCTGTTTGCGCTGCTTCCGGTGGCGCTGGCGGTCGGCGGCTATTACTACGTCGTCGGCGGTCAGGTCATGACCACCGACAATGCCTATGTCCAGGCGCAGTCGCTCGGCGTCTCCACCGATGTTTCCGGCACCGTGCAGGAGATCGACGTGCATGACAACGAGGCGGTTAAGAAGGGCCAGGTGCTCTTCCGCTTGCGGCCGGCCTCGTTCGAGACGGCGCTGGCCGGCGCTCAGGCGCAGCTCGGCACGGTGCGCAACCAGGTGCTGACCTTGCAGGCGAGCTACCAGCAGTCGCTGGCGCAGATCGCCCAGGCCGAGGCCGACATCCCCTACTACGAGTCGGCCTTCCAGCGTCAGCAGGACCTGCTCAAGACCTCAACCGCCTCGAAGGCGACTTTCGACAGCGCCCAGCACGATCTCATCGCCGCCCGGCAGAAAGTCATCGTCGCCAAGGCGCAGGCGCAGGCAACGCTCGCCCAGCTCGGCGGCGACGCCGACCAGCCGGTCGAGAAGAACCCTTTCTACCTGCAGACCCAATCGGCGGTGGACGATGCCCAGCGCAATCTCGGCGATTCTGTTGTCAAGGCGCCGTTCGACGGCGTCGTTACCAATGTCGATGCGCTGCAGGTCGGCAAGTACCTTCCCGCCTCGCAGCCGGCCTTCAGCCTGGTCTCGTCGACCGACATCTGGATCGCCGCCGAGCCGAAGGAAACCGAGCTCACTTATGTCCGGCCGGGGCAGAAGGCGACGATCAGCATCGATGGCTATCCGGGCGAGGTCTGGCATGGCGAGGTCGGCAGCATCAGCCCGGCCTCGTCGTCAAGCTTCTCGCTGCTTCCGGCGCAGAACACCAGCGGCAACTGGGTCAAGGTCGTGCAGCGCATCCCGATGCGGGTGACGATCGACGACCCGCAAGGCAAGCCGCCGCTGCGCGGGGGCATGAGCGCGGTTGTCAGCATAGACACCGGCCATGCCCGCGGCCTGCCCGATTTCGTGACCGACCTCTTCAAGCGGTTTGAGCAAAAGTCATGAGCACCGTCGCCACGGGCACGCCTGCGGTCGCCAATCGCGGCGCCATCACCGCCTGCGTCATCCTGGCGGTCATCATGCAGGCGCTGGACACCACCATTGCCAATGTGGCGCTGCCCTATATCCAGGGCAGCGTGTCGGCGAGCGCCGACCAGATCAACTGGGTGCTCACTTCCTATATCGTCGCCGCGGCGGTGATGACGCCGCCTTCGGGCTATCTTGCCAACCGCCTCGGCCGCAAGCGCATCCTGCTGGTCGCCATCACCGGCTTCGTCGTCGCCTCGGTGCTGTGCGGCTTTGCCCAGTCGCTGCCGCAGATCGTCGGCTTTCGGCTGCTTCAAGGCCTGTTCGGCGCCGCCCTTGTACCGCTGTCCCAGAGTATCCTGCTGGACATCTACAGCGTCGAGGAGCGCGGTTCGGCCATGGCGCTGTTCGGCGTCTCGGTGATGGTCGGCCCGGTGCTTGGGCCCGTCATCGGCGGCTGGCTGACCGAGAATGTTTCCTGGCGCTGGGTCTTCTACATCAACGTGCCGATCGGCGTGCTGGCTTTCGCCGGCGTCTCGATGTTCGTGCAGGAGACCAAGCTCGACCTCAAGGCCCGGCTCGACTGGTTGGGTTTCGGCATGCTCAGCCTCGCCATCGCTTCGCTGCAGATGTTCCTCGACCGCGGCGAGCAGCTCAACTGGTTCTCCTCGTCCGAGATCATCGTCGAGGCGCTGGTCTGCGCGTCGGCCTTCTATATCTTCATCGTCCACACCTTCACCGCCCGCGACACCTTCGTGAACCCGCGGCTGTTCCTCGACCGGAACTTCGCGGTCGGCATGGTGTTCATCTTCATCATAGGCATCACCTATCTCGCCTCGCTGGCGCTGATGACGCCCTACCTGCAAACGCTGATGGGCTATCCCGTGGTGACCGCCGGCATCGTCATGGGGCCGCGCGGCCTAGGCACCATGGCCTGCATGTTCCTTGTCGGCCGGCTGGTCGGCAAGGTCGACACGCGCTGGCTGCTGTTCACGGGGCTCGCGGTCACCGCCTGGGCGATGTACGACATGACCGGCTGGACCCCGGACGTTTCGCAATGGACGATCATCCGCACCGGCTTCATCCAGGGCGCCGGCTTAGGCTTCCTGTTCGTGCCGCTCACCACCATCACCTTCGCCACGCTGGCGCCGGAACGGCGCGCTGAAGGGACGGGCCTCTACAATCTGTCGCGCAACATCGGCTCCAGCGTCGGCATCTCGGTCGTCACCGCGCTTCTGACGCAGAACCAGCAGATCAACCATGCCAACATCGCCGACTATGTGACGCCCTTTAATCCGGCGTTCGGCGATCCGGCGATCGCGCAGGCGCTGAGCCCTTACACCGCCGCCGGCCGCGCCGCGCTCGACGGGCTGGTCACGCTGCAGGCAACGATCATCAGCTATGTCGACGACTTCGAGCTGATGATGTTGCTCTCGCTCGCCGCCATCCCGCTTGTGCTTCTGCTGCGCAAGCCTGGCACACCGGCCAAGGTCGACCACAGCGCCGTCATGGAGTGAGCTGGTGCATGTCGCCCAAAAGCGTGGAGCGGTTTTGGGAAAACGACACTGCATTAAAACAAAGTCCCTAAAGCGCGTTGCGCTTTAGGAGGAAAAACCGGGGTCCCCCCGCGGGACCCCGGCCTGCCGGACGGCCTTCCCAACACCGGCGTCGCTGCGCCGGAAGCCGTCGCGGCTTTTGGGGAGGACCGGGGAAGCTACGAGGCAGGCCATGCCGCAGTTTCGCGGGGGCAGGCCAAATTCCGAAAGACGGCTGCGCGAAGTTCTGTCCGGAGCGCCATAGGGCAAGCCGCCAACGAAAAAAACCCCGGTCACGCCGGGGTTTTTGGTGTTAGGGCCGGGGTGCCATCTATTCCGCCGGCGATGGTTTCTTGCGGAACATCGCCGCCAGATTGTCCCACAACTCGATCTTGGCGCCCTGGCGCTTCATGATCACGCCCTGCTGCAGGATCGAGAGCAGGTTGTTCCAGGCCCAGTAGATGACGAGGCCGGCCGGGAAGGAACCCATCATGAAGGTGAAGAGGACCGGCATCCAGGTGAACACCGCGGCCTGCGTCGGGTCCGGCGGCGTCGGGTTCATGCGCATCTGCAGGAACATGGTGATGCCCATCACGACCGCCCAGGCGCCCATATGCGGGAGGAAGGCCGGCGGCGCGAAGGGCAGCAGGCCGAACAGGTTGAACACCGAGGTCGGATCGGGCGCCGCGAGGTCGTGGATCCAGCCGAAGAACGGCGCGTGCCGCATCTCGATGGTGATGTAGAGCACCTTGTAGAGCGAGAAGAAGACCGGGATCTGCAGCGCCACCGGCCAGCAGCCGGCCAACGGATTGATCTTTTCCGTCTTGTAGAGCTCCATCATCGCCTGCTGCTGCTTCATCTTGTCGTCCGCGTATTTCTCGCGGATTTCCAGCATCTTCGGCTGCACCTTCTTCATGTTCGCCATCGACGCGTAGGACTTGTTGGCCAGCGGGAAGAAGATGGCCTTGACGATGACGGTCGTGGCCAGGATCGCTAGGCCGAAATTGCCGAAGAATTTGTACAGCGTGTCGATCAGCCAGAACATTGGCTTGGTGATGAAATAGAACCAGCCCCAGTCGATCAGCAGATTGAACTGGCGAATATGGCGGTCAGCCTCATAGGCGTTGATCTTGGCGACTTCCTTGGCGCCGGCGAACACTTCGGTTTCGATGGTTGCGGACTGGCCGGCCTCGATGTTGATCGGATCAGTGAGGAAGTCGGATTGGTAGCGATGGCGCCCGTCCTCGAAATAGCCGTAGCGTGGCTGGAAGGGCTGCTTTTCGGTCGGCACCATGGTGACGGCCCAGTACTTGTCGGTGATGCCGAGCCAGCCGTCGGTCGACTTGCCTGGCTTGACTTCCTTGTCCTTCTCGATGGCGGCGTATTTGTATTCCGTCAGCCCCTCGGTGCCAGTAACGCCGATCAGGCCTTCATGCAGCACATAAGTGCTGGCGACCGCCGGCTTGTCGTAGCGCGTGACGCGACCGTAGTTGAACAGGCTGACGGCAGCGCTTCCCGAATTCTGCACAGTGTCCGAAACGGTGAACATATAATCGTTGTCGACCGAGATGGTGCGCTTGAAGGTCAGGCCCTTGTCGTTGGTGTAGGTCAGCGTCACCGGCGCCGACGGGGTCAGCGTCGGATTGCCCTCAACGCTCCACACCGTGTCGGAACTCGGCACCGCGCCGGTCTTGTCGGTGCCGACGAACCCGATCTCGGCGAAATAGCCGGTCGGTAGCGCCTGCGGATTGAGGAGTTGGATCTCGGGCGAATTCTTGTCGACCGTCTCGGTGTAGTGCTTGAGCTTGAGGTCGTCCAGGCGAGCGCCGGTGAGATTGATCGAGCCCTCGAGGCTCGGCGTGTCGATCTTGATGCGCTTGGTCGCGGCAACAGCCTGGTCACGGCTCTCGACAGTGACTGTCTCGCCGCCAGGTGCGGTCGGGATGACGCCCGGAGCCGGCGCCGGCGTCCCGGCCGCGCCCGGATTGGTCCCCTGCGCTTCCTTCTTCTGCGCCTCGACGCGCTGCTGCTCGATGCGGGCCTGCTCGCGTTGCTGCTCCATCTTGGGGTTCATGTAGAACACCTGCCAGAGCGTCAGGATCAGCACCGACAGCGCGATGGTGATGAAGAAATTGCGGTTGTTTTCCATCGAAAGCCCTTGGCCTATCGTGTTCCGCGCAGCCGGCGGGAAAGCTCGGCCTTCAACTGGCCGAACGGAATGGCAAGCACGTCTTCGCGCCCGACGATGACATAGTCACTGCCGGGCGCCATGTCATCGGCGGCATGCGTTCGCACGGCTTCTCTCAGCCGCCGCCGGACGCGGTTGCGCACCACGGCGTTGCCGACCTTCTTGGTCACGGTGTAGCCGACGCGTGGCGCACAATCGTCGCCCCGGTCGAGAACCTCGACGAGAAAAAGCCGCCCGCGGCGCTTCTCGCCGCCGCGCACAGCCATGAAATCCGCGCGTTTCAGAAGCCGCCCGGGAGTTTTCCCCTTTGGCTTGCCGGTTGCGGGCAACGATCTCGTCTTTCGTTCAGGCGCTGAGCCGCTTGCGGCCGCGGTTGCGGCGGGCTGCGACGACGCCGCGGCCACCCTTGGTGGCCATACGGGCACGGAAACCGTGCCGGCGCTTGCGGACGAGTTTGGACGGTTGGTAGGTACGCTTCATTTGTTTTAATACCGCGGCGTGCGGCCCTTCTTGATTCTGTCACACTGTAACAGGAGCTTTGCCGGGCCGGTTATAGGCGCGATCGAAACCGCGCCGGGACGGAAGGCCCGAGCGTGAGCGGGCTTATAGGAAGAAGGATTTTGGAAGTCAATCCAGCCCGCCCAAAGGCATTTTTTCACTGGCTGGCGGCGAAATTGGCAAAAAAGCCGCAAATCGCATAATCTTGCTCGATCAAGCCTTCGTGAAAACCGCGTCATGACAAGTGAAGTCCTGTCAACGGATGAAAAGCCACGCCCCGCGGCGGCAAGCTCGCCGCGCCGGGTGCCGCTGTCGCGCGGTCTGTCGACCAAGCTTCTGCTTCTCACCATCGTCTTCGTGCTGCTCGCCGAAATCCTGATCTTCCTGCCCTGGATCGCCAGCTACCGGGTGAACTGGCTGAAGGAGCGGCTGAGCACCTCCGCCGCCGTGTCGATCGTGTTGCTGCAGGGCGAGCCCAACTCCCTGTCGCACACCGCCCAGAACGACGTGCTGATGGCGATCGGCGCCAAGGCGATCGCGGTGCGCGACGGCGGCGTCTCGCGGCTGCTGGTCGTGGCCGACATGCCGCCGAAGGTCGACGAGCATATCGACATTGCCAATGTCGGCCTGGTCAACGGCATGACCGGCGCGCTGGAAACGCTGTTCGCCGGCGGCAACCGGATGCTGCGCGTCTTCGGCCCGGTCGGCGACAGCGACAAGGAATTCGAGCTGATCATGCCGGACTACAGTCTGCGCAACGCCATGCTCAGATATTCGCGCAACGTCGCCGTCGTCTCGCTGCTGATCTCGCTGTTCACCGCCATGCTCGTCTATGCGGCGATCGATCTGATCATGATCGGCCCGATCCGCACCATGACGCGCTCGATCCTGTCCTTCTCCGAGGCGCCGGACGATCCCGGCCGCATAATTTGCCCGACGGAGCGTGCCGACGAGATCGGCGTCGCCGAGCGCGAGCTGTCGCAGATGCAGGATCGGCTGCAAAAAATGCTCGCCGAGCAGAAGCACCTCGCCAACCTCGGGCTTGCCGTGTCCAAGATCAACCACGACATGCGCAACATCCTGGCTTCCGCGCAGCTTATGTCGGACCGGTTGCGCCAGGTGAAGGATCCGACCGTGCAGTCCTTCGCGCCGAAGCTCCTGCGCGCGCTCGACCGCGCCGTCGCCTATTCGGAGGGCGTGCTTGCCTATGGCCGCACACAGGAGCCGGCGCCGTCGCGCCGCCGCTTGCGGCTGCGCCAGCTGGTCGACGACGTGCACGGCCTGCTCGATATCGAGGAGGGCATCGAATTCATCAATGCCGTCGAGCTCACCTTCGAAGTCGACGCCGATTCCGACCAGCTCTTCCGCGTGCTCACCAATCTGTGCCGCAACTCGGTGCAGGCAATGGCGGCCGACACGGAGAGCGCGGTGGTGCGTCGGCTCGCCGTCTCGGCCGAGCGCTTGGGCAGCGTCAGCCGCATCACCGTCAGCGACACCGGCCCCGGCCTCCCGCCCAAGGCGCGCGAAAACCTGTTCGCCGCCTTCCGCGGCTCGGCGCGCAGCGGCGGCACCGGCCTTGGCCTGGCGATCGCCCATGAGCTGATCCGCGCCCATGGCGGCACGGTGGAGCTGGTCGAATCGATCGGCGGCCGCACGGTCTTCGCCGTCACCATCCCCGACCAGCCGGTGCGGCTCGATCAGGCCCGCAACCGCCTGCGCCGCCCGGCTTGACCGTGACAGGCCAGGGAAGACGTTCCCGCTTCGGAGTTCCGCGAAGCAAAGGCCCCGGTCGGAATGTGATCCTGTAAACGCCTGCGACAAAACTTTTGCCGGGCCGGCTTGCTTTTCCGAAATTCAGTCGTTAGGGAACACTCCACATCGCGGCCGGCGTCTCGACCGGATCGCGGGGCTTGTGTCTCACACGGCCTGATGCGCGCCCGTAGCTCAGCTGGATAGAGCACCAGACTACGAATCTGGGGGTCAGGAGTTCGAATCTCTTCGGGCGCGCCAATTAATCAAACTGAACTCCCGCGCATTTGCCTCGCCGGCCGAAGCAGTCGCTGGCTGCCTACGCTCACGCGGCGAGGTTCACGTGGCGTATTAATCCACGATCCCGATCGGGTCGGCAGTGGTACCCGAGCGTTCTTGAGTTCAGCTTTTTTTCATGCACCCTTGCTCGTCTCCAGCCGCAGTCGGCGGCGCGGCCTAAGTCCCACCGCGCGCAAGGCAGTCATCGGCGTTACTAACCCCCTAGCTGTTGCAGCTTGCGACAGGCACGCCTTGCGCCTTCACGGCATCTCTGGCGACACCTCTCCTTGTTGCCATCCCTGCATCGCCCCACGGATTCCGGTTTAGCTGGTGCGCTCGTTTTTGCCGAACGATTGGAAGGTTCATCGACAGGCAACGACACTTGCGGCTTGCGACTGACTTTCTTTGGCAGGATCTTTTTGCGTGGCGGCGTAGGTGCTTGGAACTTGGCAATTCGGCTCTTTGCAATTTCGACGAATGCACCATTCGGAAATGCCGCTAGATAAGCACGATACATCGAGACATCGGATGTATCCTTGATTGATTTCCAGAATTCGAGCTCTGCCGCCGCGTTGATGTCTGGCTGATAGGCGTCTGCCGAAGACGGACTAGACGCGGCATCCGGGTTGAATGAGAATCCCGGCTCCACCAGGGACGAGTTGCTCCAGGGAACCTGCTTCCCAGAAGTCGCGTTCATGACGTCCAACCGGACGCGACGCATGAGAATTTCAATGTCGATCGAAGGAGTCTTTATCCGCTTCACAAGAGAGTCTGCAAACGGACTATGATTGACGGCTCCATCGAGAGCCACGTTGCCGGGTTGTGTTGCAAAGCCGATAAAGACTCCCCTGCCAGCATCCAAGGCCCCAGCCCCTTTCCTATGGCAAGGCCGCGACTTTGACCCGGTCCACTCAATTGCTTAACGAAAGGATTGTCCCGACAGGCATCGAGAAGGACGATTGCGATATTTTCCTCGGCCGTCATGGCGGCGATGATGTCTTGCAGGCGCTCAGCCTCCAGAGCCAAGTCGGCCGGACGTTGAAGGGCGGCGTCAACCGGCAATAGGTAGTTCTCCCCGTTCGCTTGGAGCCCGTGTCCGGCGAAGTAAAAAAGCGAGACGTCACCCGGCCGTAAGTTTCGCCTGAATTTTCCGATGAGTTCCCTGAACGTTGATGCGTCGGTATCCAATCCAAGGGTGACGTCGAAGCCCGTCTCTTGCAAAAATCGGGAGATGGCATTCGCATCATTTACCCCGTTGGGAAGCGATGACGCAAAACGGTAGGCCGAGTTACCGATTACGAGCGCATATCTATGGCTGCGTTGACCGATCTGGGTCTCAGAGGAGGCCGGTGTCGACAAGCCGGCCAGCAAAAGAAGGCACGCGCACAACAAACAAACCTTGGACATTGCGACCTTCCCGAGTAACGGAGAATATTAGCATCCGTTAAAGCGCGCGGGTACCCGTTGTAAGGGCCATCTTGCTTGGGGAAGAGGCCAAACTTGCCGGAGGCCGCTTGGTATGAGGTCTCCGTGCATCGTCAACGCCCTTTCCGGCATCGACTTCAAGCAACATCAAACCCCGAATGAGGCCGCAGCATACAAGGTGGGCCGAGCTCACGAGCTTTTGGCAACACCGTTCGATCGCTCAGCCGACCGCCTTCGTCGCCGCCCTTCCGGCGCTGCGTCCGGAAAAGATGCAGCCGCCGAGGAAGGTGCCTTCGAGCGCCGCATAGCCGTGCACGCCGCCGCCGCCGAAGCCGGCGACCTCGCCCACCGCGTAGAGACCAGGCACCGGCTCGCCCGCCGCGTCGAGCACGCGGCTGTCGAGATCGGTCTGCAGGCCGCCCAGCGTTTTGCGGGTGAGGATGTTGAGGCGGACCGCAATCAACGGGCCGTTCGCCGGATCGAGCATCTTGTGCGGCTTTGCGGTGCGGATCAGCCTGTCGCCGAGATAAGCGCGCGCGCCGCGCAGCGCGGTGACCTGCGCATCCTTGGAGAACGGGTTGTCGAGCTGCATGTCGCGGGCGCGGATCTCGCGTTCGACCTGCGCCACATCGAGCAGCGGCTCGCCGGCCAGCCCGTTCATCCGCGCCACCAGCTTCGAAAGGTTGGCCTCGACGATGAAATCCTCGCCCTTTTCCATGAAGGCTTTCACCGGCCCGGGAATGCCCGACGTGGCGCGGCCGAGCACCTGCCGCCAGCTCTTGCCCGTGAGGTCCGGATTCTGCTCCGAGCCCGACAGCGCAAACTCCTTCTGGATGATCTTCTTCGTCAGGATGAACCAGGAATAATCGAAGCCGGTGCTCATGATATGGCTGAGCGTGGCAAGTGTGTCGAACCCTGGGAAAAGCGGCACCGGCAGCCGTCTGCCGCGCGCGTCGAGCCATAGCGAAGAGGGGCCCGGCAGAATACGTATGGCGTGATCGGTCCAGACCGGCGCCCAATTCTTGATGCCCTCGACATAGTGCCACATGCGGTCGCGGTTGATGACCCTCCCGCCCGCTGCTTCGGCAATTGCCAGCATGCGGCCGTCGACATGGTCCGGCACGCCGGTGATCATGCGCTTCGGCGTCGCGCCGAGACGCTGCGGCCAGTTGTTACGCACCAGCTCGTGGTTGCCGCCGATGCCGCCGGAAGCGACGATCACGACCTGGGCGTGGAGCTCGAAATCCCCGGCCACGTTGCGCGAGCTCTTGCGTCCACGCTCGACCGTGCTTGGCTCCAGCACGTCGCCGCGCACCCCGGTCACCGTCTTCCCGGTCCGCGTGATCTCATTGACCCGGTAGCGGAACTTGAACTCGACGAGCCCACGCTTCTGCGCCTCGCGCACGCGCAGCACGAAGGGCTCCAGCACGCCAGGCCCGGTGCCCCAGGTGATGTGGAAGCGCGGCACCGAATTGCCGTGGCCGCAGGCATAGCCGCCGCCGCGCTCGGCCCAGCCGACGACGGGGAAGAATTTCAACCCGCGCTCGATCAGCCAGGAGCGCTTCTCGCCGGCGGCGAAGCCGAGATAGGCTTCAGCCCATTTGCGCGGCCAAAAATCCTCAGGGCGGTCGAAGGCGGCGGTGCCCATCCAGTCTGCGAGCGCGAGGTCGTGGGAATCGCGGATGCGCATGCGCCGCTGCTCGGGCGAGTCGACCAGGAAAAGCCCGCCGAACGACCAGAAGGCCTGGCCGCCCAGCGATTGCTCGGGCTCCTGGTCGACGATGATGATTTTCTTGCCGGCATCGGCAAGTTCTGCCGCGGCGACGAGGCCTGCCAGCCCCGCGCCGACAATGATGACATCCGCGTCGTCAGCCATCTTCGTTCCCCCCAGCGCCTTCCGACGGCCTGTCAGACGGGCTCCCAGCCGTCCTTGTCGCCGGCGCGGAAGATGGCGTCGATGACCTTCTGGTTGAGGACCGATTCCTCCAGCGTGAAGACACGGTCCTTGCCGCCCTGGGCCGCGCGTACGAAGGCCTCGCATTCCAGCCGGTACTGCTGGGTGCCCGGGAAGCGGAACACCTGCGCTTCCGTGTGGTTCTGATTGTGCAATTCGATGCGGTGGTGGTCGTAGAGCCCGGCATTGAACGGGCCAAAGACCTCGATGAAACCCTTCTCGCCGTGGAACACCATCACCTGCCGCGCCGCCATCTGCGTCGACAGGTAGAAGGACAGTTCGAAGTCGCCGAAATCGGCGCGGATCGAGGAATAGATGTCGGTGCCGAAGGTCTTGTCGCGCTCGATGGTGGCTTGCACGCGGACCGGTTCCTTGCCGGTCGAGAAGCGCGTCGACACGGTCGGATAGACGCCGATGTCGGGCAGCGCGCCGCCGCCAAGATCCAGCTGGTTGCGCATGTTGGTGGGATCGACATTGTAATAGGAAAACGCGCCCTGCACGTGGCGCAGCCGGCCGATCGCGCCGCTGGCGATCAGGTCGCGCACCTTGATCCACTGCGGGTGGTAGACGACCATGAAGGCCTCGCAGACCAGCACCTTCTTCTCGTCGCGCAGCTTGATCAGCTGCGGGATGTCCTTGGCGTCGAGCGCAAGAGGCTTCTCGACCAGCACATGTTTTCCCGCCTCGATTGCCTTTGCCGTCCATTCGACATGCTGCGAGGTCGGCAGCGGGATATAGACGCCATCGACCTCCTTGGAAGCGAGCAGTTCCTCATAGGAGCCGAAGGCATGCGGCGCGCCGAAACGCTCGCCCAGTGCCTTGGCCTTCGACAGGTCGCGGCTGGCGATCGCCGACAGCACGCCATTCTCCGAATCTACGATCGCCGGCAAAAGCTGCTCGCGGCCGATCTTGGCCGTCGACAGAACACCCCATCGGAACATCATGCTTCTCCATGTCGGTTATGTCGATGGAGGTGTGCCCCAATTCCGGAGAAAAGCCAATCGCAGGCGCGGGCCACAAAGCGCCTTCGTCATTCTCGGGCTTGACCCGAGGATCCATTCCGTGACCTATGACGTAAAGTGCAGGGATGCAGAGATCTGTAACCGTTGCAACGCCTTAGCGTCACGGCATGGATCCTAGGGTCTGCGCGCGTCGCTTCGCTCCTTGCTCCGCCCTAGGATGACGAACCCGAGGATGCGCGACCAGAGCTAACCCCTTCTCCCCGTCAGGGTCATGTCGAAGTCGACGACGTTGGAATAGATCGGCGTGCCGACATCCATGCCGTAGCGCGATCTGAGCACCTTGCCGGTGACATGGAACTTGATGGTTCCTGACTTCAGCCCATCGAGCTCGGCCGTGAACTTTTCCGAAAACGTCTTGCCGCGCGCCGTCAGCCGGCCGGTGACCACGGCGGTGGTCTCGCCGGTGCGGGTCACGTTTGTCGAGCGGAATTGGATCTCCGGATTGTTGGCGCTGTCGAAGACGGCGTCGGAACGCAGGAAAGCATCGATGCGGCCCTGGCCGGTGCCGACGCTTTCCGGAAAGATGGTGAGGTTGACCTTCGAGCGCCCGACATCGGCATTGTCGATGCGGATCGTGCCCTTGAAGCGGCCGAAGGCGCCGCCGAAGCCGCCACCGCCGGCCTTGCCGATGGTGAAGCGGATCGAGGAGACCGCCGGGCTGATCGTGTAGCTGCCGGCGGCGTCACTGAGCGCCACCGCGGCGCAAACCGGCGCGGCAAGGCAAGCGGCAAAGGCCGCCAATCCGAGGATGCGCGCATGCATCGACATCTTCCTATCCTGAACCAGCGCATTGCTGTCTTCCCGCCACCAACGAACGGGCGGCCCGCTCTATTCCCGGGCAGACGAAGGCGTGATTATGCGCGTGAGCACGCTGTCGCGCAGCAGGAAATGGTGGCGCATCGCAGCAAGGATATGCAACGCGACCAGCGCGATGCCGGCATAGGCAAGATACCAATGCGCGGCCGACCAGAAGCTTTCCGCGGCGTCGGATTCGGCGAGCGGCAGGTCGGGCATGACGAACTGGTTGAAGGGCATCGTCGGGATTTCCAGCGTCGAGACCGAGACCAGCGCCCAGCCGGAGAGCGGCAGGGCAACCTGGAAGGCGTAAAGCGCCAAATGCGCCAGCGGCGCTGCCTTGCGCTCCAATGTTCCGACCGAAGGCGGGAGTGCTGGCGCCGCATTGCCGACACGCCAGGCGATGCGCAGGATGACCAGCCCAAGCAGCAGGAAGCCGAAGGACTTATGCAACTGGATCAGCTCGAAAGACGTCCGCTGGCTGTCGATGCGCATCATCACGAAGCCGAGCACGAACTGGCCGATGAAGATGAGGCCGATCAGCCAGTGAAGGATGATCATCGCCCAGCCATAGCGGGTGGCGGTGTTGGTGATGGACGATTGCATGGTCGAAAAACGTCGCTGAAATCACCTTTCTTCCAGCCCTCCCCGCAAGGGGGAGGATGGAGTTTTACCCGCTCACCTTGAAGAAATCGACGAAGGCCCGCAACGCCGGCCGCATCTGGCGGCGGCTTGGGTAGTAGACGAAGAAGCCGTCGAAAGCGGGGCACCAGTCCTCCAGCACGCGGATCAGCCGGCCATCGGCGAGCGGCGCCTTCACATAGTCCTCGAAGACGAAGGCGAGCCCGGCGCCGTCGATCGCGGCCTGGGCGATCAGATGGTCCTCGTCGAGGATCAGCGGCCCTGGCGCGGCGATCTCGATTTCCTCGCCGTCCTTCTCGAACTCCCAGCGGTAGAGGATGCCGCTGGAGAAGCGGAAGCGGATGCAGCGGTGATCGGCGAGATCGCGCGGATGACGCGGTTTGGGCATGGTCGCGAAGTAGGAGGGCGCGCCGACCAAGGCGCCGCGGATGTTCGGCCCGATGCGCGCCGCGATCATGTCGCGCTGCAGGCTTTCGCCCAGCCTGACGCCGGCGTCGAACCCACCCTCCACCACATCCGTGAAGCGGTCCTCGATGACGATCTCCAGCATGATCTCGGGATAGGCGGCCGTGAAGGCAGCGAGCCGCGGCGTCAGCACCAGATGCGCGGCGGTGCGCGGCACGCTAAGCCTGAGATTGCCAGCCGGCCGGTCGCGCGTCTCGATCGCCGTTTCCAGCGCCAGGTCGATCTCGGACAGTGCCGGCCGCAGGCGCTCCAACAGCCGCGCGCCTTCCTCGGTCGGGGCGACACTGCGCGTGCTGCGCGCCAGAAGCCGCACGCCGAGCCGCGCCTCCAGGCTCGCCACCGCATGGCTGACCGCCGACGGCGCGATGCCGAGCTCGCGGGCCGCGCCGCGGAAGCTGGCGCATTGCGCGACCGCGGCGAGAACGGCCAGCTGGGAAAGGTTCGTCCGGTTCATTGATCTATCTTATAGAGCGAGCTGTGCGAAAGAGACATGATTATCGAACGGATGCCTAGGCGCTATTTCATCTCCATCGCAACAAGGAGATGCGCCATGCAAACCCGCAAATTAGGAACTGAACTCGAAGTCTTCCCCGTCGGCCTCGGCTGCATGGGCATGAGCTTTGTCTATGGCGGACAGCCGGAGGCGGAAGCCATCGCTACGCTGCGCCGCGCCATCGAGATCGGTGTCACCTTCTTCGATACCGCCGAAGTCTATGGCCCTTACGAGAACGAGATCCTGCTCGGCAAGGCGCTGAAGCCGGTACGCGAGAAGGTCACCATCGCCACCAAATTCGGCTTCAAGATATCCGAGCACGGTTCGGGCATCGACCGCATGATCGGCGTCGACAGCCGCCCTGAGCACGTCAAGGCGGTGGCGGAGGCCTCGCTGAAGCGGCTCGATACCGACGTCATCGACCTCTACTACCAGCATCGCGTTGACCCGAACGTTCCGATCGAGGACACGGTCGGCGCCATGGCCGAACTGGTGCGCGAGGGCAAGGTGCGGGCGCTCGGCCTGTCGGAAGTGAGCGGCGCCACGCTGCGCCGGGCGCATGCCGTGCACCCGATCGCCGCCGTGCAGAGCGAGTATTCGCTGTGGAGCCGCGATCCCGAGGACGAGGTCTTTGCCGTTTGCCGCGAGCTCGGCATCGGCTTTGTCCCCTACAGTCCGCTCGGCCGCGGCCTGCTCACCGGCACCATCGCCAAGCGCGATACGCTCGGCGCCGGCGACTGGCGCCTCGGCCTGCCGCGCTTCCAGGCCGAAGCCATGGAAGCCAACAATGCCGTCATTGCCGTGCTGGAAAAGTTGGCGATGGAAAAGGGCGTGACAGCGGCACAACTGGCGCTCGCTTGGGTGCTGCACCAGGGCGATTTCATCGTGCCGATCCCCGGCGCGCGCAAGATCCGCCATTTGGAGCAGAACACGGCAGCGGCCGGGATCAAGCTGAGCGCCGCCGAGGTCGCGGCCATCGGCGACGCGCTGTCGCCCGACAAGGTCGTCGGCAAGCGCTATACCGAAGAGCTGCTGGCGCTGGTGAATGGTTAGACATTTCAGCTTGCTTTGAGACGCTGGCGGGACAGCGCGCCCTTCTGTCCGGCAGGACAGAGGGGGGCGCCTCGCGCTGACCTACCAAGGCACCACGCTGATCTCCGGCCAGTTCTCTCGCGCCCTCCTCCCCTTCGCCTCATGCGTCCGCTGGTTGTCCAGCGCCCGGTTCGGCGTGATACGGAACGAAAAAATGTCGTCGAGCCCGAACGGCGCCACCAGCTCCAACGCCTCGTCTGCGTCGAACCGCACCCCGACCGCATGCGTCTTCGAGGCGAAATAGCCGACCGATTCACTCGCGCTCGTGTAGCGCGGGCATGCCTGCCCGAATTTGGCCGGATACCACAGGTGCACGCGTGCCTGATTTCGCACCTCCACCGGCAGCGTCAGTCCTTCGAAATGCTGCGCCGCCCGGCGGATCACCGCGTCCTCGGCCTCGTAGGAGAGATCGGTGCCGTCGAAATAGAACAGATCGACATCCTTGATGCCGTAGCCTGAGGGCCTGCCGGTGAGATGGTTCCAGATGCTGTTGCAGAGCGCGCCGGAAACCACCAGCCAGTCCGGCAACGCCAGTTCACGCACTCGCGCCAGCGTTTTGGCCAGCAGCGGGTCCGCCGCCACGATTTCGAGGAACGCCGCGCGTTGCTCCTCGAAAGGCAGGCCGGAATAGCGGAGATGGTGCATCGCCCAATGGAGGGCGATTCGCCACCTTCCGGCAATCCTTTATGCTCTCAGCACGCCGCCCGTCTGCTTGTTGACGTTCTCGACGATGCGCTTGGCCAGCGCCTCGAAATCCTCGTCGGTCAGCGTCTTTTCGACCGGCTGGATCGAGACTTCGATGGCGATCGACTTCTTGGCGGCGCCGAGCGCAGCGCCCTCGAAGACGTCGAACACCGAAACGCCGGTGACGAGCTTCTTGTCGGCGGCCAAAGCTGCCCGCACCAGCGTGCCGGCCTCAACCGTCCGGTCGACGACGAAAGCAAAATCGCGCTTCACCGCCTGGAAGGGTGAAAGCTCCAGCTTCGGCTTGGTGCGCGTCGGCTTGGCCTTCGGCTCCGGCACGGCATCGACAAAGACCTCGAAGCCGCAGAGCGGCCCGGAGGCGTCGAGCACTTCGAGCGTCTTTGGATGGAACTCGCCGAAAGTGCCGAGCACGGTCTTCGGCCCGAGCTTGATCGTGCCTGAGCGTCCGGGATGGTACCAGGCCGGGCCGCCGGGCTCGATCTGCAGCCTGTCGACCGGCGCGCCGCAGGCTTCGAGCGCCGCGATCGCATCGGCCTTGGCGTCGAACACCCCGACCGGCCCGGCATTGCCGGCCCAGCTGCGGCTCGAGCCTTCGAGCTTGGCGGTGCCCCGCCGCACGCCCGCGGCGACGCGCCGCTGCTGATCGGCCAAGTCGCCTTCATAGGTGCCGGAGACTTCGAACAGCGCCACGTCGCCGATGCCCCGATCGGCATTGCGCTGGGCGGCGCTGATCAGCCCGGGCAGCAGCGACGGCCGCATGTCGGACATGTCGGCGGCGATCGGGTTGGCGAGCTTCAGCCCGTTCTGGCCGCCGCCGAACAGCTCGGCGTGTTTCGCCGGAATGAACGACCAGGTGACCGCCTCCATCATGCCGCGCACGGCGAGCGCGCGCTTGGCGGCCCGGGTGCGCACCTGCAGCATGGTCAGGATCCTGCCGTTGACCGCGTCATGCGAGGTGAGCGGCTGCGGCGCTATGTTGTCGACGCCGTGGATGCGCATCACTTCCTCGACGAGATCGGCCTTGCCGTCGACATCCGGACGCCAGGAGGGGACCTTCACCTCGACGGCGTCACCTGAGCTGCGCGGCTCGAAGCCGAGACGGGTCAGTATAGTGAGCGCTTCTTCTCTCGGCACCTCGATGCCGGTCAGCCGCTTCACTTCCGACAGCGGGAAGGAAATGATCTTCGGCTTGTGGCCGGGATAGCCCGCCACCTCGATTTCCGTCGGCGTGCCGCCGCACAATTCCAGCACCAGCTTGGTCGCGAGCTCGACGCCGGGCACCATGAACTCAGGGTCGACGCCGCGCTCGAAGCGGTAGCGCGCATCGCTGATGATGCCGAGCGTGCGACCGGTGCGGGCCGTCGTGATCGGGTCCCAGAGCGCCGATTCGATCAGCACGTCGGTGGTGTTCTCGTCGCAGCCCGAATGCTCGCCGCCCATGATGCCGGCAATCGATTCGATGCCGTTGTCGTCGGCGATCACGCACATCTCCGGCGTCAGCGAGTATTCGCGTCCGTCGAGTGCCAGCACCTTTTCACCGTCCCTGGCGCGGCGCACCACAAGGTTGCCGGTGACCTTCTTCGCGTCGAACACATGCAGCGGCCGGCCGCGGTCGAAGGTGACGTAGTTGGTGATGTCGACCAGCGCGCTGATCGGCCGAAGCCCGATGGCGATCAGCCGCTGCTGCAGCCATTTCGGCGACGGGCCGTTCTTCACGCCCTTCACCAGAGTCAGCGCGAAGCCGGGACAGAGTTCCGGTGCCTCGATCTTGACCTTGACCGGGCACATGCCGTCGCCGGCATGCGGCATGATCGCGCCGCCGGTCAGCCGGCCGAGGCCGCTCGCCGCGAGATCGCGGGCGATGCCGTAGACGCTGGTGGCATCGGGGCGGTTCGGCGTCAGGTTGATCTCGATCACCGGATCGTCGAGATGGGCGTAGGCGGCGAAGCTGGTGCCGACCGGTGCGTCTTCGGGCAGGTCGATGATGCCGGTATGCTCGTCCGAAAGCTGCAGCTCGCGTTCGGAGCACATCATGCCATGGCTCTCGACGCCGCGGATCTTGCCGACCGAAAGCGTGACGTCGATGCCGGGAATATAGGTGCCGGGCGCAGCAAAAGCGCCGACCAGGCCGGCGCGGGCGTTGGGCGCCCCGCACACCACCTGCACCGGCGGCTTGCCGTCGCCGGTATCGACCGTAAGCACCCGCAGCCGGTCGGCGTCGGGATGCTGCACGGCAGTCAGCACCTTGGCTATGACAAAGGGTTTTAGGCCCGCCTTGTCGTCGACATGTTCGACTTCGAGGCCGATCGCCGTCAGCCGCTCGACGATTTCGGCAAGCGAAGCGTCGGTCTCGAGATGGTCCTTGAGCCAGGAGAGGGTGAATTTCATGACTGTGTTCCGTAGGAAGGGCTTTGCGCGTCAGGTCTAGCCACGCTCGTCTTGAGGTGCCGCGGCAGTGAATCGGGCATATGCAGGAAGGGCAGTTGCTCGCGCACATGCGCATGCAGCGTCGGCCTGAAATAGGCAGGCATGTCCATGGCGCCGAGCGTGAAGTAAATATGGCCGGCGAGCCGCTCGTCGCTATAGGCGATCGGCGAGCCGCAAATGCCGCAGAACGAGCGCGCCACCGGGCCGTTCCGGTAGCTCTTCAGCGACTTGCCTTCGAGCGCGATCTGGTCGGCCGCGAAGCCGATAAAGGCCGACACCGGCGCGCCGCTGGCGCGCCGGCAATCGCCGCAATGGCAATAGCTGATGTGGTGCGGCTCGGCCGAGGCCTCGAACCGCACGGCACCGCAGCGGCAGCCCCCGGTGTGGGGAGCAGTCATGTGGAAAGGCCCCCGAACAGCGTCGGCATGTCGAGCGGCCGGAAGCCGTAATGCGTGAGCCAGCGCACGTCGGCGTCGAAGAAGGCGCGCAGGTCCGGCATGCCGTATTTCAGCATGGCGATGCGGTCGATGCCCATGCCCCAGGCAAAGCCCTGGTATTCGTCGGGATCGAGCCCGCCGTAACGCAATACGTTGGGATGCACCATGCCGCAGCCCAGGATCTCCATCCAGTCGGAGCCTTCGCCGAAGCGTACTTCGCCCGGCCGCGAGCGGTCGCACTGGATGTCGACCTCGAGGCTGGGCTCGGTGAACGGAAAGAAGGACGGCCGGAAGCGCATTTTTACGCTCGGCACTTCGAAGAAGGCCTTGCAGAATTCCTCCAGCACCCACTTCATGTTGGCGATGTTGGCGGTCTTGTCGATCACCAGCCCCTCGACCTGATGGAACATCGGCGAGTGCGTGGCGTCCGAATCCTGCCGGTAGGTCTTGCCGGGAATGACGATGCGGATCGGCGGCTTCTGCTGCTCCATTGTGCGGATCTGCACGGGCGAGGTGTGCGTGCGCAAAAGCTTGCGCTCGCCCTTCTCGTCCGGCTGGAAGAAGAAGGTGTCGTGCATCTCGCGCGCCGGATGCCCCTCGGGAAAATTGAGCGCGGTGAAATTGTAATAGTCGGTCTCGATGTCCGGACCTTCGGCGATCGCGAAGCCGAGATCGCCGAAGATCGCTGCGATCTCGTCGATCACCTGGCTGATCGGATGAATGCGGCCGCGCTCGGCCGGCGACTGGCGCACCGGCAGCGTGACGTCGACCGTTTCGGCGGCGAGCCGCGCCGCGATCGCCACGTCC
>NZ_RZST01000609.1:0-1528 GCF_003997575.1 Mesorhizobium sp. M1A.F.Ca.IN.022.07.1.1 | reverse complement strand
GACAGCGTCATGGCGCGGATCTCGCGCTTGGTGATCTGGCCGTCATGCTCGAACAGATGATCGGCAAGGCCGACGGTCAAAGGCAGGATGCGCGCATCCGGAGTCGATTCTATTTCGAGCGCCAGCACGTTGAGCGGATTGATGTTTTTGAGATCGAAGGCGTCGGCGCGGGCAGCGTGGCGCGTTTCGCCCTGGCCGCCAAGCGCTTCGAGAACCGTCAACCGCGACGGACCGAAGCCGAGTTCGTCGAGCAGCGCGGCGATGGCGACCGGCGCGTCGCTGTCGGATGTGAGCGCAAGGATACGTGCGCCGGGGTGGAGCAGGGGGCGGAGGAGGTCGATCGAGTGGCCATGCAACGAGATGGTTTCGACATCCTGCAGCGCCCAACCGAGACGGGAGGCGGCTAGCGACAGCGATGACGGCGCCGGCAGGACGAGCATCTCATCCGGTTTCACTTTGCGCGCGAGCGTGACGCCGACGCCGTGGAAGAACGGGTCGCCGGAAGCCACCACGCAGACGCTTCTGCCTTCGAGCGCCAGCACATCATGCATCTCGGCATCGAACGGCGTCGGCCACGGTCGCGCCTTGCCCTTGGCCAAGTCTGAGACGAGCGCGAGGTGCCGCTTGCCGCCAAAGATGACTTCGGCCTCGGCGATCCTGCGCTTGGCCTCGTCGCCCAGACCCGCTACACCGTCCTCGCCGATGCCGACGATGGTCAGCCATCTTGCGACCGGCTTGGCAGCGCGCGAACCCTCAGCAGGCATGATGACCCACCGTATTCTGATTCTCGGCGGAACCACGGAGGCCCGGCAGCTGGCGGGCAAGCTGGCTCGCCGGAAGGATTTCTCGATCACGCTGTCGCTCGCCGGCCGCACCGAAAGCCCCATGGCGCAAGGCGTCCCCATGCGTAGCGGCGGCTTTGGCGGCATGGAGGGATTGGCCGCCTACCTCCATCGGGAACAGGTCGATCTGGTGGTCGACGCCACGCATCCTTACGCGGCCCGTATGTCGGCCAATGCCGCTGAGGCGGCCAGGCAAACCCGCGTGCCGATGGTTGCGCTGCGGCGTGCCGGCTGGGAGCCTGTCGCGGGTGATCGCTGGACTTTCGTGGAGAGCGTCGCTGAAGCGGCCAAGGCGCTTGGCACGGCGCCGCGACGAGTCTTGCTGGCGATCGGCCGGCAGGAAGCCGGCGCGTTCGAGGCCGCTCCGCAGCATCGCTATCTCATTCGCAGCGTCGACCCGATCGAGCCAAAGCTGGCTGTGCCTGACGCAGTTTACCTTCTGGCGCGCGGGCCGTTCCCCGAAGCGGACGAGCGCGCGCTGCTTGAAAAATACGCCATCGATACCGTCGTTTCGAAGAACAGCGGCGGCGAGGCGACCTACGGCAAGATCGCCGCGGCGCGCGCGCTCGGCATCGAGGTGATCATGGTGCGCAGGCCGCCGCTGCCTGACGTTGCGTCGGCCGAGACCGTCGATCAGCTGGCTGCGATGGTCGATCATTTTCTCGACCCAGTTGCCGAACGCGGCG
>NZ_RZST01000608.1:0-1529 GCF_003997575.1 Mesorhizobium sp. M1A.F.Ca.IN.022.07.1.1 | reverse complement strand
AGCATAAGTAGTTTTCGATCATCAGCACGATGGGGCCCTGGTTGATGCCGAAGTGCCAGGGTGACACCCAGAAGCCGTATGAATTGCCGGGCTCTCCCGGATGAGTGGGGTTGAACGCGGCTTTGAAGCCATATCTGTTGAACTCTTTCAGCTTCGCTTGATGGATGCAGTAGCCCAGCGCTTCCAGGACGATCTCCGGGGCGAACGGCAATGAAGCGGCGACCGCCCAGGGCGCGAGCGTGCCGTCATCCGGCCCATAGGGAACGCCACGCCCGACATAGTCGTAGAACTCCCGCTGGATACCATTCAGCTTGAGCGTGGCCGGACCGGGTCCTTCGCTTGCGGTGATGCCCCAGCAACACTCTCGGTAACCGTCGAACTTGCGCGGGTTCATGATGGCATAGCATTGCTGGAGGTAGGTCGCCCGGCGGCTGTTCTCGAAATAGTCGATGCCCTTTTCCCGCATGAAGGCATCCTGGATCCCGCGAAAGTCGATCCAGACATGCGTCAGCTGATGGGTGAATAGAGGACCGGCGTAGAGGTACTCGTAGCTGTAGCAGTTCTCCCATCGATAAGTGGAAGTCCAGGCGGCGTAGCTGCTCTCGGGAAGAGGAAAGGTGGGCGAGCCAAGGCCCATAACGTAGACCAGGAGGGCCTCGTCGTAGCCCTCCCAGCGGTATTTGATGAACCCGTTTTCCGGGGACCAGCCGTGCGTCACTGTCGCGCCCTGGTTCTGTGCCCATGGCCAGTCGGCACGGCGATATAGCGCGTTAGCAAGCGTGCGGATTTCCTGCTCGTCGGCGGTTTCTTGGCCGAAGTAGGCAGCCGCTGTCAAAGCACCCGCCAACAACAGCGCGCTATCGATCGTCGACAATTCGCATTGCCAAGCTCGCCGTCCCGTTTGCATGTCGAGGAAATGATAATAGAAGCCACGGTGCCCCGTGGCGTCCGGCTCGGGTCCGTGGGGGCTCGCCCAGAAGAATCGCAGCGTGGCCAGCGTTCTTGCCACGGCTGCCTGGCGCGCCATGAACCCGCGCTCGACAGCGACGGGATAGCAGGCAAGAGCAAGTCCCGTCGCGGCGATGCTCGCCGGCCAATCGGCGGCGGTCTTGTCGCGGATCAGGCCGTTCGCAGGATTCACCTCGCCCAGGAAGTAGTCGAAGGTTTCGCGCTGCAATTGCAGCAATTCTTCCGTGCGCACGCTCCGCTTCGTTTTCATGGTCTCACCGGCATGCGTGGGCCGTCGCGGTGCCACGCAACGGCCCTTCGGAACTCACATCATGCCCATTGGCGCAGGCAAGAGCAGCTTGTCGGCAACGGCCTTTTGCGCTTCGCTCAACGTTGCGTAGAAGGGCTCCATTGCCGTTTTCAACTGGCGCAGGCCTTCGAGCCGTGCAGAGAGCATTTGCTCGACGTGGTCGATCCTCTTCAGAGGCGTCATGGCGGCAGAGCCAGCGGGCATCATCGCGCCACCCATCCCGGCCATCGCATCTTTTGCGAGCTTGGCATTGTTACGCATTGCATCGGCC
>NZ_RZST01000607.1:0-1543 GCF_003997575.1 Mesorhizobium sp. M1A.F.Ca.IN.022.07.1.1 | reverse complement strand
CCTTTAGTCTGGTACTGCCAACCTGGCCGGTCGCTTGGCCTTTCGGACGAGGTCGGCCAAATGACTTGTAAGTCCGATCTCGCCTTCAATCTTCACCCCTGCATCGGTCGGCATGTCATGCAGGAATGTCCGCAGTGCCTCGAGCCCTTCGGCCGCTTCGAAGGTCAGCCAGTGGGCTGCCTCTCCCGGCACCAGAACGGTCTGTGATGTCTGGGTTGCACCGCGATGGAGCTGTACCACCCAGACTGTCTGACCGTCATAGACCCACTCAAAGCGTACGGCTCCAAGCGAGCGGGACAGCGTGCCGTAAACCGCGTCGATCTGCTTGGCGACCTCAGACGGCAAATCTTCTGGGTGATCGATGCCCAACATCAAGCCATCGCCCTCACCGGAACGGCCTTCCACAAGCAGCGTTCCATCGATCGTGACAATGGCAGCGCCTGAATAGGCCGCAGGCACCGCGGCCTGACAGATTACGGAAGCTATGGCACTGTGGTTGGGATCCTCGACGGACATAAGCTTGAATGGGTCAGTCCAGCCCTTCAGGGTTGTGTACCTTCCGGGCTCTGGCTCATGCGGACAGGTGCGGGTCCAAACCTCGTGACTTCCCGTCGGCCTTCCGAAGTTGAACGGGGCAACGCGCCGCCCGAAGACAGTGGTAGCTGGCACATTTGCGCCTACAAGTTCGGCCATGAGCAAACCGAACGCCTTGTCACCGATATGTCGGCTGAAACGGTTGGGCCAGTTCATGCTGGCCGTCGCCGCCACCGTATTTTCGGGCTCCGATTCCCAGCATAGCGTGTGGCTGTTCTTCCATCCGCGTGGCCGCGGATGAATGCTAAACTCAATCCGTCCCTGACTCTGCATCTTGAGCTCAGGTCGAAATCCATAGACCTTCGTGAGCAGGTCAAGCGCCCAAGGCACGGGTAAGGAGGCCACCCCGGGCTTCTCCACGCACCGCGGAGTGTCATCAGGAGCGAACTCCATGATGCCGCCCTGGATCACGCCGGAAACCCCGCCATCATTAATATCGATGGTCTCATTGGCGATCACGAACAAGCCCGACGAAATAAGTCGCTTCAGTCCGGCGAGGGCTTCCTGCACGTCACTGATCCCGTAGATAAATTCTTTGCTCCGCGGACTATCCGGGGCATAGCTGCGCAGATTGATCGAGCCGTCCACACTCGCCTCCAGCAGCGCGGCAAGCGCCTCTTGGGCGTCAGTGAAGTGGTGATTGGGGGCGTAGCCGAAGACTCGCGAGTAACTCTGAGAGAAGGCGCCACCGGACGTGGGAAAGAAGCCGACGAATTGCGCCACGTTCCCGGCCCGCGCCAATGCGTCCAGCGATTCATCCTTGCGAAAATTCAAAGCGATACCCAATCCGATTTCTTCATTGGCCGACAGCAACCATCCGGCTAAAGGGCACAAAGTGCCCTTTAGCGCCACCTGGACAAGCGAATGTTCCCCGCTTTCCTGCTAGTTTTGCACAGGCCACGGCCAACTGGGCTCGCACATTCAAAATCGAACCTTGACGCGCCAAGGA
>NZ_RZST01000606.1:0-1559 GCF_003997575.1 Mesorhizobium sp. M1A.F.Ca.IN.022.07.1.1 | reverse complement strand
AGCTGGTCCTGACCGACCGCATCCAGATCCAGCAGGTCTTGCTCAATCTGATGCGAAATGCCGTCGAAGCGATGCAGGGGCAGCCCCGGCGCGAATTGCACATCGCGACGGCCGCGCGGCTCGACGGAATGGCGGAGGTTAGCGTCATCGACACCGGGCCGGGTCTAGTTCCCGAAGTGTCGGCCCAGCTGTTCCAGCCTTTTGTCACCACCAAGAAACAGGGGATGGGTGTCGGCTTGTCGATATGTCGCACTATCGTGGAGTCGCATGGTGGTCATATCTGGGCAGAGCAGGCGCCGGGCGGTGGAACAGCGTTTCGCTTCACCTTGCGCGCCGTGGAGAAGGAAGAGGTCGCCAGTGGCCAGTGATGTCGTACATGTGGTCGACGACGATGTCGACGTTCGCAAATCGCTGGGTTTCCTCCTCGCGACGGCCGATTTTGCCGTGCGCCTGCATGAATCGGCAACCGCGTTCCTGGCGACGCAGCCGAAGGAGATCGACGGCTGCATTGTCACCGACGTGCGCATGCCAGGCATCGACGGCATCGAATTCCTGCGGCAGTTGAAATCCCGCGGTGTTGCCGTGCCGGTGATCGTGATGACCGGGCACGCCGACGTCGCGCTGGCCGTCCAGGCGATGAAGGAGGGGGCGGCCGATTTCATCGAAAAACCATTCGACGACCAGCTCCTCATCGATGCAATCCGTTCCGCCCTGGACAATCGCACTCAGGCCGTCGCGGCGCATCCGCAATCGACAGAGATCCGGAAGAACCTGGCCACCCTGTCGGAGCGGGAGCGGCAGGTTCTCGACGGGCTTGTGTCCGGTCTGCCCAACAAGACCATCGCCTATGATCTCGGGATCAGCCCGCGCACGGTCGAGATCCATCGCGCCAATGTCATGAGCAAGATGGGGGCCGGCAGCCTTTCGCATCTGGTGCGCATGGCCTTGATCGCCGACCCCGGCCACTGAGCGCGACGCCGCACTGAACAGAGCCCCGGCATTTCGTTTTCCCCAAGACAGCCGCACACAATTGGGCGATCTGCGTCATGGTAGGTCGCAAAGCAGCGCTGCCTGGTGCTGTTGCACTGGCCAGTCCCGCCAGTGGGTCGGCCTTATGTCGATGCGTAGACCGGTAACGGCATGCCGCCATCCTTCCTGCCACTTCTCGCACGGGAACACAAGCGCGTGCAGGCCTTCCTCGTCCAGAACGGCTAGTTCGAGACTGCGGCCAAACGGAGCGCTTGCGATCGGGTTCCACATCGATTCACCGTGGATCGAAACACGAGAGCGCGCTTTGATTTGAATCAGTTTCGGTCTGATTTGCCGGGGTGGCGCCGCACTCTTTCGGCGGGCGCGATGTCCGAATTGATATGGCTCAAAGTGAGGCGCCCTCGGGCGCCATATGGTGCCGCCTTGGCAAGAGGCCCGCCGCGCCCGGCGACGGCCCGCACAGGAGCACAGACATGAACTACCAGCGGGTCTTCGAAGAAGCGATCGACCAGCTCCATGCCGAGCGGCGCTACCGCGTTTTCGCCGACCTCGAGCGCATCGTGGGCAAG
>NZ_RZST01000605.1:0-1576 GCF_003997575.1 Mesorhizobium sp. M1A.F.Ca.IN.022.07.1.1 | reverse complement strand
ATGCTGCCCTGCAACGTCATCGTGACGGAGTCTGCGCCCGGCAAAGTGGAGGGGGCGGCTGTCGATCCGGCCGTCGCCATGGGAGCCATCGCCAACCAGGAACTTGCAGCCATTGCCAAGGACGTTCGGCTTTTGCTGTCGGAGATGATCGGCGAACTTTGAAGGCTGCCGCATATGAGCGAGACGACACTACGGCGGGCGCTGCTGGCGATCGCCATCCTGAGCCTGGCGATCGGGCTGGTCGCCTGGCGAGGCGGCCTCGACTCAATCCAGCCCGGCGCAGTCTGGACAGCGGCAACCCTGCCTGTGGTTATCACGCTCGCTGTCTCGATCTTGCGGGATTTCTGGATTGGTCGGCTCGGCGTCGATGCCATCGCGCTTGTTTCGATGTCGGCGGCACTGCTGCTTGCGCAGCCTTTGGCGGCGATAGTCATCGCAATCATGTATGCGGGCGGCACAGTGCTCGAAGATCTTGCACGCGGGCGCGCAGAGCGAAATCTCAGGGCCCTGACGGACCGGGCGCCTCGCGTGGCGCATCTTAGATCCCGAGAAGGCACGAAGACTGTTTCGGTCGATCAGGTGGCCGTCGGCCAAGAGCTTTTGGTGCGCGCTGGCGAATTGCTACCCGTCGATGGCACCCTGATCGATGCTTCGGCATTGCTCGATGAATCCGCCGTTACCGGAGAGCCGCTGCCGGAACGGCGAAGCGCCGGCGATACATTGCGCAGCGGCACCGTCAACGCCGGCGAGGCATTTGTCATGCGAGCATCGGCTGTCGCCTTCGACAGTACCTATGCCGCGATCGTGCGCATGGTCGCTGCCGCGCAAACTGCCAAGGCACCATTCATACGCATCGCGGATCGCTTCGCCCTGCTGCTCCTTCCGCTCACGCTTTTGGTCGCCGGCATCGCCTGGTATCTTTCCGCCGACCCTATCCGTGCTCTCGCGGTATTGGTGGTCGCGACACCGTGTCCGCTGATCCTCGCGGCGCCCGTTGCATTCATCGGCGGCGTGTCGCGCGCTGCCCGCGCCGGCATCCTGATGAAGGGCAGCACGGCGCTGGAAGCACTTGCCCAGATACGCACCGCAGTTCGACAAGACAGGCACGTTGACGATCGGCGGCGCCGAGCTAATCGAGATTGATGTCGCTCCGAACCAGGACGCCGATGAACTCCTGCGGCTGTTGGCTTCGCTGGAGCAGGCTTCCCATCATGTGCTTGCGGATTCGATTGTTCGCATCGCTCGCCATAGAGGCCTGTCGCTTTTCCAACCTCATAATGTTCAAGAATACCGAGGAGAAGGCTTGCAGGGTCAAATAGATCAGCTAGCGGTCACGGCAGGGTCGAGGTCGCTTGTCGTCGGGGACAGGTCACTACCTCAATGGGCCAACAGTGGCGAGGTGCGATATCTCAACGCGCAAGTGCTCAGGGTGTTTCTGGCGCTTGATGGCAAGCTTGGCGGCATTTTCACATTCGGCGATGCCCTGCGCGGGGATGCCCACGACGCCGTGTGTGCTTTGCGTGCCGCTAAGGTTACCCGAATAGTCATGCTCACCGGCGATGACGGCGCGGCGGCG